>RFZR01000012.1 GCA_009920595.1 Alphaproteobacteria bacterium
CTCCATTTTTGCGTGGTTCCGCGCTCAGTCATGGCTCTTCATCTCCAAAAATCCCACCCCAAAAGGCCTAATATTCTGATCATTACGGCCGGGGAAGCGGCTTCTATAGCCGAGGCGCAGGGTGAAGGCCAGAGATGCCTGAATGTCATGGTTACGGGATGAAGGCGCTCAGAATTAACAAAATGCGCGAACGATGGAGGAAATAAGCAAATCTTGACATAATAGGAAAATTATCATATAAATTTTGAGATCAATTTAGATATCGGCCGTTCTATGTCTCACCTTCGCGCCATACAAACCTTAAAGCAGAAAGACCCGCACAAACCCCTTGCGACTTTGCTGCAAAGCTATGCTTTTCAATGCTTCCTGCGCTCCGGCAGAGTTCCAAGCGTTGTTAATACTCTTCTTTCGCTCTCCTAAAGAGCGGAACGCAAAAAGTCTCTCGCGGTTGTCGATCAGCAAAATTCACGTCCTTGGATTCTAAAATATAGTCCAGACCAACCGCGTGTACCTGCTGGCAACCCTGACGGCTGGCAATGGACCAGTATTGAGGGAGATGAATGGCCACACCAAGTAAATAATCGAGAAAATCAAAAAATAAGGCTTGCAGCGGATATTTCTGGATTCACCAAGCATGGTCTAAATCAAGCAATAAATAGAGACATTAGTCCGTCCGCAATTTTAGATGCAATAAATAATCCTATCAAAATAATTCCCAAGTCGAATGGCACCACGCGCTATATCGGTCGTCGTGCCGTCGTCGTGTTAAATCCAGCGGGAACTGTTGTTACAGTTTGGGGGCAATAATGACTCGGGAAACAATAGACTCAATTCTGCTATGGGACTGGGATCCCATCGGCATCGCCGACATTTCTTTGGCACGAGATGAATATCAAAATTACACAAAGACATTGCAGTCACTTCTTGCTCAGCGCGCTCAAAAAGAAATGATCGCCCAAATTTTGGTTGAAATCGAGCGCAATGAAATGGGCCTTACCGGCGATTTACCCCGCGCGCTGCGCGTTGCCGAAAAATTGCTAAAACTCAAACCATAGGCTTCAGCCTAACGCACTGTGCTATCTTAAATTCCCATTCACTAAACGGGGAGTATAAGTAAAAGTCGTCTTGGTATTGGGTGATCCTCTCGCTGTCCTGCCCGTCCTGATTGCTGTGTTCATTATGATCATGGGGAACGGGTTATTGAACACGCTGATCCCCTATCGTGCGACGGTTGAGGGTTTTTCACCAACAACTGTGGGCATGATCGGCTCGGCCTATTTCATCGGGATGTTGGCGGGCACATGGACGGCCGCGCCGATTGTGCGCCGTGTGGGCCATATCCGGGCTTTTGCCGCCTATTCGGCCGTCGTGTCGGTGGCGGTCCTGGCCTTCCCCCTGGCCATCTCACCCCTACCTTGGGTGTTGTTACGCGCGCTTGTGGGTTTTTGTTTTGCCGGGCTTTATGCGGTCGTCGAAGGATGGATTTCGGCGAAAGCGGGCGCGTCCCATCGCGGGCGGATGCTTGGTATTTACAACATCGCGAATTTCACCGGCTCAATGGCCGGCCAACAGACTTTGCGTTTGTTTGAAGCAAAAAGTTTTGCACTCTTCTCAGCGGCCGCAAGTTTTCTGACGCTGGCCCTTGTGCCAATGGCGATGACGCGCGCGGAACCGCCTCCGATCCCCGCCAAAGGCAAATTGGTCATTCGCGAACTCTTCAGAGCCTCGCTGATCAGCTTCGCAACCGCGATCCTGCTGGGGCTTGCAAATGGTACATTCTGGTCGATCATTCCCGCTTATGTTCAGCGTTTGAATCTTGGCCCCGGCACGGTCGCGAGTTTCATGACAGCCGCGATTTTAGGCTCAGCACTCATTCCGTGGCCGATAGGGCGTCTGTCCGATAAATTTGATCGCCGTCTCGTGATTGGGGGATTGTCGGCGGCGATTATGATCACCGAAATTGCGCTGTGGTATTTTGCAAAGCCCTCTCCCGCTTTGCTCTATACACTTGGCTTTTTTGCAGGCGCCTTTATCACAGCGATTTATCCTGTTGCGGTATCGCTCTCCGTCGATCGTTTAGGACCGGATAAAGCGGTGCCTGTTTCTTCGACAACTTTGTTTCTCTATTGTATCGGCGCCATCATCGGGCCTGCCTTTGTTGCGAGCTTGATGACGCACTACGGCGACCGCATTCTCTTTGCGCATAACGCGGTGATTCATTTACTCATGATTGGCTTTGTTGTCTGGGGGGTGTGGCGCGAAGGTCCAGCGGAAAACCATGTGAAGATGACGGTTGAACCACCCGAAGCGCCGCTGAATTGATCACCCTACCGGTGTGCGCATTGTGACAAGCTCTTCGGCCGCTGTCGGATGAACGGCAAGCGTTGAGTCGAAATCGCGCTTCGTCGCGCCCATGCGCATCGCGATGCCAACGAGCTGAATCATTTCGCCCGCGCCTTCACCCAAAATATGCACGCCAAGGACTTTATCGCTTGGTTTATCGACGAGAATTTTCATCATGACTTTTTCGGCACGCCCTGAAAGCGTCGCCTTCATCGGACGGAAGCTTGTGCGATAAAGCACAACATCATGCGCTTTGCGCGCTTCTTCTTCTGTTAACCCACACGTGCCAATTTCTGGCGTTGAAAAAACGGCTGTGGGCACAGGGCCAAGATCCACGGCTGTCGGGCGCTTGCCAAAAACCGTGTCTGAAAATGCATGTCCTTCGCGGATGGCGACCGGTGTGAGTTGCACGCGGTTCGTGACATCTCCGACCGCATAAAGCCAATCAAGATTTGTTTTTGAGTAAGCATCCACTTTGACGCCGCCTTGCGCATCAAGCGCAACACCCAGCGCCTCGAGACCTAAGCCTTTAATGTTCGGCTTACGGCCAGTGATGATTTTGATGCCGCTTGCATTCATCGCATCATGCAAGCCTTGGCGCAGATCATGATCGAATTTCGGCAACACCAAATCACGCCTTGTAATCAGGGTCACTTGCACACCCAAGCGCTGCAGAAGACAAGCAAATTCAACGCCGATATAACCAGCCCCGACAATCGCGAGCGATTTCGGTAAAGAATCCCATTCGAAAAATGTATTTGAATCTTCAGCCAGCGCAATGCCCGGCGTCGCGTCGGGAAAAGAGGGCGCGCCTCCAGTTGCGATCAATACATAGCGCGAGCGAATTACGCGTCCATCGACCAACGCTACTTCATGCGGCGCTTTCAGCGTGGCGCGTTGTGCAACAATCTCTACGCCATTTTTTTCCAAAGTCTGGCGATAAAGCCCTTCAAGCCGAGCGATTTCTTTGTCTTTCGCGGCTTTTAAATTTGCAAAATCAAAATGCGTATCCTCGATCGACCACCCAAAGCCACGCGCATCTTCAAGATCATCAGCAAAGCGACTGGCTTGCACATAAAGTTTTTTCGGCACACAGCCGCGAATGACGCAGGTGCCGCCCATACGATATTCTTCCGCAAGCATGACCTTGGCGCCATAAGACGCCGCAATACGCGCCGCGCGCACACCGCCAGAGCCTCCGCCTATGACAAAAAGATCAACATCAAAAGACGACATCAGAGCGCTCCATTCATTGTCTCTCTTTATGCGCGTTTAATCACGCGCACGCCTTCTCGTGTAGCCAGATAGGCCCGCTCAGCCATTCCGATAAACAACCCATGTTCGACGAGACCCGTCACATGATCAAGCGTCTCCGCGAGATGCGCCGGATTTTTGATCACACCTAAATGCGCGTCGAGAATGATATTGCCACCATCGGTTTTCACGATGCTGCCGTCAGCTTTCAAACGTAAGCGTAACTCACCCGCTGATCCCGCGCTTTCAATCGCGCGTGTCAAACGCGCTTTTGTAGCTTCCAGTCCGAAAGGCACAACTTCAAGAGGTAGCGGAAATTTACCGAGTGTCTTCACCTGTTTCGTTTCATCTGCAATGACAACAAAACGCTTGGCTGAAAGCTCAACGATTTTTTCACGTAAGTGCGCCGCACCCCCGCCTTTGATCAAATTGAGATCTGCATCCAGCTCATCGGCACCATCAATCGCCAAATCGAGCTCAGGCGTTTCATCAAGCGTTGTGAGTGGAATGCCAAGTGCTTCGGCTTGTTGCCTTGTCGCCTCCGATGTCGGTACAGCGATCAGCTTTAACCCTTCGCGCTTCATGCGTTCTGCCAGAAGATCAACAAAGATTTTGGCGGTGGAACCGGTGCCCAAGCCCAAGCGCATGCCGCTCTCAACCAAAGTCAGCGCTTCGGCAGCGGCAGCTTTTTTCAATTCATCCATAGACATCGGGGACCCCATCACAAGAAGACTCAACGCGTGTTTTCTCTCTTCTCCATGTCGCACCCGGCCAAAAAAGCCAAGGGCTAAAGGCAAAATCAAACCCGGAGAATTGACGCCCGCATCCATTTCGATCATGCCTCAAGGCATGACTAAACCCACAATCGTTTTTGATCTCGATGGCACGCTCGCCCATACCGCACCCGATATTTTGGGTACGCTTGATCATATTCTCACGCGCGAGGGTCTTCCCAAACTCCCTCACTCGGAGGCGATTGGACTTGCGGGGGCGGGCGCACGGGCACTTTTGAAACGCGCTTTTGCCGTCTCGAACATGCCGCTGCCCGAAACACGCCTGGAGACACTCTTCGAGGATTATCTCGCTCATTATGAGACGCGCATTGCAGAGCGCTCGCATCTTTTCCCAGGAGCCGAGACGGCACTAAGAACTTTGGCAAAAGACGGCCATCGTCTCGCTGTTTGCACCAACAAGACCGAACGCTTAGCAATAATTCTCTTAGAGAAACTCGGCGTTGCGCATCACTTTAAAGCGATCTGCGGGCGCGACAGTTTTCCCTTTCAAAAACCTGATGCCCGGCATCTCACCTCGACGATTGAAAAAGCGGGCGGACTCATAAATCATGCCGTCATGATTGGCGATACGCGCACTGATATTGATACAGCGCGCAACGCGAAGCTTCCGGTAATCGGCGTGCGCTTTGGTTATAGCGACACGCCGATTGATGCGCTCGCGCCTGATCTTCTGATCGACCATTTCGACGCGTTGCACGCAGCAGTCGGAACGCTTTCGTTCACTGTCGCGCGCTAAGTTTCAGCACATTCAATTTGTTGTTGTGGTCGTGCCATGCTGATGTTGTTCAGCCGGATTAGCCCCCACCGCTTCAACCTTAAATTCAATATCGGCTGAACCGGCCTTCTCAAAACTAATCTTGCCTTTCACCATTGTGCCTTCAACGAAGCGCTGTGAAAGTCCAAACATCATCACGTGAAAAGAGCCCGGCTTTAATTCAACCGTGGCACCTGCAGGAATAGGCAATCCGTCTTTTAAGGGACGCATGCTCATCACGCCATTTTCCGTTTTCATTTCATGAATTTCAACACGCGCAATGCCGTCGACTGTTACTGAAACCAAGCGATCATCTTCGTTACCATTATTGGTAATTTTCAAAAATCCGCCTGCAACATCAGCACCATTCGGCGTGGCACGAGTCCAGGGATGGCCTATTTCAAGCGTGCCGAGCTTGAAACCATGCGCCATCACAGTGACAGGAAGAAGAATAAGAGAAAGAAAAGCCGCAAAACGGGCAAAGGCGGAAAACCGCATGAGAGACTCCTATAGAATGGATCTGAGAATTCAAGTTTTGAAACGAAAAAATCAGACCATCAAAGGAGGCGCGCGCAACATTCCGGGTGCCGATAAAGGATAACCCGCAACGGGGTCATGAGACGCTCGAAGCCATGAGTTTAAATGCAAAGACTCGGCATCAATCCGCTCAGAGTAGAACGTTGGAAGGGACAAGATGACGGAGAGCGCTGGCACGCAACAAGTGGAGCCGCTGTCGCTGTGATCGTGGTTTGGCGTCTGATCGGGTGCCGGATCGGTTCCACAGACCATCTGATGGAGAGACGTGTCCATGCCCTGAAAAGCAGGAAGCGCATGGGCGCCCGCGAGAACCGCGCTAAAAAACAACCCATAAGCGAGGCAAAGCGCTTGAAGCCGCCGCCCCCAAGGGACGCCGCCGAGCCGAGAGACCTCGTTTAAAAGCCCGCTTAATCGCATGCGAACGGTGATAGCGGGAAATCGCTACGGCGGAAAGTGGGATCCGCGAAACTTTAATTTTCAGGCGTGATCACATCCGTAAACCGGATCCCCAGCGTCTCGCCCATGATCACGATTTCACCCCGCGCCACAGGGACGCCATTGACCATAATCCGCAAATGTTCGCCGGCCACCGTATCAAGCTCAACAACCGAGCCGACATTCAATTTCAAAAGATCGCGGATGGTGATGAAGGTTGAGCCCACTTCAACGGTGAGCTTGGTTTCGACATTCTCGATCTTCTTAAATTGGCTCCCAAGAAGATCGGTCTCTAAAGTGCCTGTCTTGCCGTCATCGGACATGGCCCACTCCTACACACGCTGACAACCACATGAACTCATAGTCTCGGCATAGCCGATTATGCTTAGCATCAGATTAACAAAAAACGGGCCAACCTCTTTTCGGGAGCCCCTTTCTGGAAAATCGACAATTTGATACAAAACCTGCCATGCAGTGGACCCACACTCAGAAATCAACCCGACAGCGGGGCTCATTTTGGGCCGCCGGGATCGCGATGGCCCTCATGATCGGGACGAGCCTGATGACTGAGCCCGCAAAGGCCGGCTCCTGCGCCGAGGATATTTCCCGCCTCAATGCCGCGATGAAGGATCAGTATGAACCCTTCTCATGGTCGAATATGTTTTATTGCGCGGTCGCGCGCGGCTCTGAATTACGGAAAGACGCGCTTGTGAGCCGCACACAAATGAAAGCCATTGCAAGCGATGTGACATGGGCCACGCGGCTTGAGCGCATCGGAGAAGAACAAGATTGCAAAGCCAAACTCGTGACCGCCAAACGACTCTTAAAAACCAATTGAGTGCGCTCAGCCGCGCGCAGCGATATGCGTGGCAAGATATTCGGCGTCGCTCCATGCGCCCCAAATAAAGGGCGAGGCGCGGCGCGATAACCAAGCAAGACCCAAGAAATAGAGACCGGGCACAGGCGCGACACCGCGATGATGTTTCGGGCGACCTTTCTCGTCAAAGAGATCAAGTTTGATCCATCCAAAATCAAGCGCGTAACCCGTCGACCATAAAATGGTTTTCACACCTTCGGCGTTAAGATCAAGCGAGAGAATGGGATTTTTCACGCATTCAGGAAGCGGCCCGATCACATGGGCTTCAGGCTCTTCGGGCATATCAAGCTTGTTAGAGTCAACATAAGCATCCGCTTCACGAAGTACGGAAAGATAATTCGCGTCGCCTCTCAAAAGATTGTCTTTGATGTCGGGTGCAAAATTCAAAATGCCCGAATGATAATCTTCCGCGCGTCCAAGCAAAGTCATGCCACGTGAAGCAAATTCACGAAAATCAACCGTATGGCCGCCATGCGCGCCACTCACAGCAATGGTGACATGTTCTGTTTTTGGATCACGCGTTGTGGCATTCCATTTTCCCAAGACGCCGAGCCACCAGACAAAATCTTTTCCGCGATAACGCCGGGGCGGTCGATCATGCGGGCCGATTGATAAAAATACTTTGCGTCCCGAGCGCAATAACTCATCCGCAATCTGCGATCCTGATGAACCTGCGCCCACGACAAGTACGGCGCCTTCAGGCAATTGTGCGGGGTTGCGATAGGTTGATGAATGGATTTGATGAAAGCCTGCTTCATTCGGGATCGCGGTTGGAATGATCGGCTTTTGGAATGGTCCTGTGGCCACAATCACATTTTTCGCTTCGATTTCACCCGATGATGTTTCAAGGTGAAAGACATCATCATGCGCTTTTGTCAGGTTCTTCACTTCGACGTGAGAGCGAACCGGCGCGTGAATGTCTTTGGCAAAATTTTCAAAATATTCGACGATCATGTCGCGTGTTGCGAAGCCATCCGGATCGATCTGATCAAAGGTCTTAGCCGGAAAGCGATCATGCCAAGCGGGTCCATTGGCAACCAGTGAGTCCCAGCGTTCAGACCGCCACCGCTCGGCAATGCGCTTGCGCTCTAAAACGACATGGCTCACACCGCATTTGGAAAGATGGGCGCTCGCAGCAAGCCCCGCTTGACCGCCCCCGATCACCACCGTGTGAATCTTTTCGGCCGCCATCCCTTCCCCTTCCCACGCGATACACTCTTAGCCTTCTAAGCGAAGCCGCGCGCAGATAAAAGTCAATTGATCCGTTTTGGATAACCTGCCTGATCCGGCATAGACTAAACAAAAGGCAAAACAAAAACTTGCCGGCCGTTCAATTTGGCGACAAGATTTGATGAGTATCGCGTAAGGCTCGGGGAGAGAGTTATGTCGCAGGTTATAGACGCCCAAACCGCTGTCGCCGAGCTTGTGGCCAATGTCAGCACGGCTTTTGAAAAAGCCCGTGCGATGCCAAAAAGTGTTTATACATCGGAAGCTCTGGCGGAACTTGAAACAAAAAAGATTTTTGCGCGTGAATGGATCTGTGTTGGGCGCTCTTCAAGCCTCGAAAATCCCGGCGACTATTTGACGCTCCATTTAGCAGGCGAACCAATCATCGTCATCCGTGACCAGAACGGCACGCTGCGCGCGATGTCGAATGTATGTCTTCATCGCATGTCAACCATGCTTGAGGGGCGCGGCAATAAACGCGTGATCACCTGCCCCTATCACGGCTGGAGCTACAACACCGATGGGTGTTTGCGTGGCGCGCCCGCAATGAAACAGAATGTCGATTTCTCCGCCAGTGATTATCGTTTGCCGCATTATCGCTGCGAGGAATGGCTTGGCTGGGTCATGGTCTCGCTCAATAAAGACGCGCGTCCCGTCGCTGAAGAATTCGGCGATGTTGAAGCGATGATCGCCGATTATGATTTGGGCTCATATCGCGAAGCCTTCAGCGAAGATTTTGTCTGGAATACAAATTGGAAAATTCTCGCCGAAAATTTTATGGAAAGTTATCATCTGCCCGTTTGCCATGCGGGCACGATTGGCGGCCTTTCCAAACTTGACGAAATGATCTGCCCGCCGGGCGAGAAAAATTTCAACTATCACACGATCTTGAAAGATCCGTCTTTCACCATCGGTGTCGCGCATCCAAAAAATACAAGACTGGTTGGCGAGCGTCGCCGCATGACTTATCTGCTCGCGCTTTATCCGACTTTATTGATCACACTTACGCCCGGCTATTTTTGGTATCTCTCTCTGCAACCGCTTGGGGCTTCAAAAGTGCAGGTGCATTTTGGCGGCGGTATGTCGCCTGATTTTCTGGGCGATGCCGACACAGAGAAACATTTCAATCAACTGAAGACGCTTCTTGATGAGGTGAATGTCGAAGATAAAGGTTGCACAGAACGGGTTTATCGGGGCTTATGTTCATCCGCCGCCAAACCTGGACATCTCTCGCATCTTGAGCGACCGAATTATGATTTCGCCGTGTGGCTTGCAGATCGTCTCTCGGCATGAACGAACAAAAACTTGCCCGCGCTGCAGCGATCCTCGCCGATCTCGTTGGATTTCCAACAATCAGCGCGCGCTCAAATCTTGATCTCATCGAATATATTCGCGCGCTGCTCTTGAATCGTGGCATCGAGTCGATTCCTGTTTTCAATGAAGAGCGCACAAAGGCCAATCTTGTGGCGTCGATTGGCCCAAAAAATCAAACGGGTGGCGTGCTTCTCTCCGGCCACACAGATGTTGTTCCGGTTGAAGGCCAGGCCTGGTCAAGTGATCCATTTTCTCTAACAGAGCGCGACGGAAAATTTTTTGGTCGTGGCACCTGCGATATGAAAGGGTTCATCGCTTGCGTCTTGGCGCATGTCGAAAACCTTGATTACAAAACGCTCAAAAGCCCACTTCAAATGGTCTTCAGTTTTGATGAAGAAATCGGCTGTGTGGGCGTCAGAAGCGTCGTTGAGAATTTTTCAACGCTTGCGGCACGCCCATCGTTGATCATCATTGGCGAACCAACCCTGATGGAACCAGCGATCGGACATAAGGGAAAAATCGCCGGCATCATGCGGTGCAAAGGGCATGAATGTCATTCAAGCGACGCGCCGAAAGGATTAAACGCGATCCATCTTGCCAATGAGATGATTACAGCGACCAGAAAACTGCAAGAAAAAATCGCTCAACACCCGCGCCCTGAAGAAGGTTTTACAATTCCCTATACGACACTTCACATCGGGACAATCAAAGGCGGAACAGCGCTCAACATTGTGCCTGCAGATTGCACGCTGGAATTTGAAATCAGAAACAGTCCTTCAGATCCGGCGAAAAACGTGCTGCACTCTCTCTTTGATGAAGCCGCTCTTGTGACTGAGCGCGTGAAAGGCCGCTTTCCCGAATGTGGTGTTACGCTTGAAATCACCAATGAATATCCGGGCCTTTTGATGCGCGAGAACGAGACTTCACTCACGACTTTGCAGACGCTTGTCGGTTCACAAAAGGCAAAGAAGATTTCCTTTGGAACCGAAGGCGGTCTCTTTCATCAGGCGCTTAATGTGCCGACTTATATTTGCGGCCCCGGTGATATCGCTCAAGCGCATAGGCCGGATGAATTTATTTCGCGTGATCAAATGGCACGCTGTCTCGCATTTCTTGAAAACTTATCTCACACGCTTCGCGCCTAAGAGTCACTTGTTGCCGGGCACGCCATAAGAGGGCGCTTTGGTCGGATCAAGCGCACGCGTCACATAGGCGTCAAGCTGCGGTTTCCAACGCTCCCACAACTCCGCCAAAGCGCCAACAGGATCATCGTCATGCCAATCGACACGAAGATCCGCCACAGGCCATGAAACTTCTCGCACGATGACAAGGCCTGCCGAATGGACCGGCCCTTCTTCACCACCTGCGGCAAGCCCCGCAAGCATCGATCCAATCAAACGATCACCAAAATCAGCGCCCTCACTTGCTTCAAAAAACTTGCGCATCGACTGAAGCACGTCGAGATCACGCAACATATTGCCGGCAACGGCACCATTTTTAAATGCAAGCGCACCATAGGTGCCGAGCGCCTCAGCGCCTGAATGAACAGCTGAGAGACCATGACGATCCACGAACGCGATTTGACGATATTCAATATGAGCGGATGTCGCTTTCATGCGCTCAAGCGCCTCTTGTGCCGAAAGACCTTCCGCCATCAACGCCAAACCCTTTGGCCCGATTGTGGGATCCGTGACATTTTGTGTAGCGACCGCACCCACACCGGCGCGGGCATGCGCGCACCGAGCGGCGACCGCAGGACTGGATGAAGAGACAGCAACGCCGAATTGTCCCGTTCGCTCACACCGCGCGGAGATTGAGAAGGTCATGCGAGAACTCTTTCTTCACTCACTCAGGAATGACGGCGGTGACTTCAATTTCAACAAGCCATTCAGGGCGCGCAAGCGCCGTCACCACAAGACCCGTTGAACAATAATGCACGCCTTTGAGCCATTTGCCCATTTCGACATAAACCGCCTCGCGAAAGCGGATATCGGTCAGATAAATCGTGATGCGACAGATATGGGATAAATCGCTGCCTGCTTCCTCGAGCAACATTTTGACATTGCGCATGGCGACCCGCGCCTGCCCTTCAGGATCACCAACCGCGAGATTTTCGCGTGTCTCGAGATCCTGCGAGACCTGCCCACGCACAAACACCATGGTGCCGCGCGCTACCACCGCTTGGGCAAGATCATTATCGAGTTTTTGTTCAGGATATGTGGCCTTTGTGTTGAAGGGACGGATACGCGTGTGAACCATAAACCCCAATCCTCTTCGCCGTTTTTGATCAGAAGTGATGCTTGTCTCGGGCTTTTTCATGAATGCGTCAAGCTAAGTGGCGGGCGAGTGACCCTGCCCTCTCTCATGCGTGGTTGCATCTTGAGCCTAAAAACGCCCGTGTATGGATGGGAAAGACCGGCCCGATGAGCCTATCCTTTTGCTAGAATTTGAATACACTGCCCCTCCGGAAACGCTGTATTGAGTGCCAACTAGCCCAACCCTGTGAGGACCCCTTCGATGAGCAAAAAGCAGAAACGTACGGATTACCCCCTGAATTCAACACGCCGTAAGGCGGCAGCTCCTGCTGCGGCACATGCCTCGGAAAGCCATGGTGATCACCATGGGGACGGCGGTCATCAAGCCAGCCACGATCACCAAGATCATCATGAAGACCATCACAGCGGAAGCCATCACAAGGATGATCATTCCAGCAATTGACCTGTGAGGGCAAACGCCCCACCCCGTCGGGGCGCGATCCATGATGGCCGATCGTCTCGGCCATCATTTTTTTGGCACTTTGACCTTGTTCGACCACGCGTTCGACAAGTGCTGCCGCGCCAGGCGCTGAGAGACCAAAACGGCCTGCCCCTTCGGGACAATTCGTACAATTTATCGACATATATTTGAAATATGACGGATCCAACAGCCAGGAACGACCGTAACATCACCAATACGGGAGATCTGCGATGTCTGACCAGCTCATATCGCAAGCCCTTTTGGCTTGGGAACACTTTCTCTCAGGGGCCGGCTTTGGTGAACCTGCCCGGGCAGCCGCTCAAAAAAGAGGCTGGATTGACCAAGATGGCCGCCCCACGACGGACGGTCGCCGCCTGATTGAAGCCTTGATCGAGCAAAAAGAGCAAAGAAGCGTCTTTCGCAATTTGATCTGATCGACAAACACGCCCCAGGGCGTGTCCCACGGCCGCTTGATGTCGCTGGAATTTAACCTGAAAACAAGGATGGTGCTCCAATGAAAAATCTGACTTTCGCTGCGCTTTTGGTTCTCGGTCTGGCCTCGCCCGCTTTGGCAAGCCATTGCCCGATGGATATGAAAAAGATCGAAGCCGCAATGAAAACCGCGATGCTGGATGACGCTAAAAAGAAGAAAGTCATGGAGCTTTACGAAAAAGGTAAAGCTGAGCATGAATCAGGCAATCATAAAGCCTCTGAAGCTGATCTTGCGGAAGCGATGAAATTGCTCGGGATCTAATCGCACAATCGATTAGAAACGGTTCACTCATGAAAGCCCGAACATGTTTCGGGCTTTTTTGTATTAAACCAAGTTTCACTTACTTTTTGGCAACAGAGTTAAACTGTACCGAAGGCAAAAAAGCGATAACGAGCTGACATGATCAAGAAAATGATCGCTGATCAAATTCGGTCTTTTGCTGGAAGCGGGCGTCCGCCGACAGATTTCCTCATACCCGCAAATGATCCTGGTTTATTCGGTCCAGAGTCAATGGCATGGGAAATCCACCGTGACTTTGTATCCATGATGATCGGGGGGATTAGCGCGCTCATACTCCAAGCTCAACATCCAGCGGCTTTGGCAGGCGTATGGGATCACTCCACGTTCCGCAAAGATCTTCGCGGCCGATTAAAGCGCACAGCCTATTTTATTGCAGCAACAACTTATGGCGGAAAAGAAATGGCGATGACCTCGATTCATCGCGTCAAATCGATCCATGACCATCTTCATGGCGTGCTTCCGGATGGCAGAACTTATCGGGTGAGCGATCCTCACCTTCTTTACTGGGTTCACCTTACCGAGATCACGAGCTTTTTAAAATCTTACGAAACCTATCGCGGGCGACGGCTCAGTCGCGCTTTGAAAGATCAATATATTGCCGAGATGAGTTTGATCGTGCGTGGACTGGGTTGCGACTTGAAGGATGAGAAAGGCCATGACCGGATCGCAATGACTTATAGTCAGGCCCTTGATGATATTCGCGCCTATCGCTCAGAGCTTGAATATACTGAGCGTACACAAACTGTCATCAACCTCATCGAGAATGCCCCGACCGAACCGCAGCTTTACGCGATGAATAAACTGATTATCAAAGCCGGATTCAACAATCTTCCTGATTGGATTTATCCGATGATCAACCGACAAGTGCCCACAGAAAGTGAACGCTATCTCGTCGAAGCGGCCATAAAGGCCATGGCGGTACCCGTGCGCTGGGCACTCTCAGATGGCGTTCACGCCCATGCACTTCGTCGAATGAGATCTAGTGCCGTCAGAGAAGATTGAACTCTCGACTGGCCTCCCCAATTCGCGCTCTTTAGCTATAGATTAGCCGTATGACAGGAATAATCCACGCGGAGACCGCAGTGCTTGTTAAAATACTCCTTTCATGCGGCCCCCATACGAATCTAAGAGCCGCTAAATTGGGCTGACATTTATATAAAATTTATTTGATCCCTTTTTGACGCCTGAGATGCAAAGAGCCCCAATGAGCAAGAGCTTCAATAACAGGCTTTAATGAACGTCCATGCGGGGTCATCCTATATTCAACCCGTGGCGGGACTTCAGCGAAGATCGTACGCTGAACCAATCCATTAGCCTCCAGCTCTCGAAGACTCGTCGTGAGCATATGCTGGGTAATTCCAGGGATCGTCCGCTTCAATTCATTGAAACGAGCAACCCTTTTTGAAAGCTGACAGAGGATCATCAGCGTCCATTTGCCAGATAATACTTTTAGCGCCGCCTTAATCTCAGGCGGCGGCCCGTCCAATAAATCGCGGTCAGAAACACAGGGATCTTCAACTCTTCGCTTTATGGTCATATTTTTCATACTACACCACTTTATTCATCCTACTTCATCAATCCGTATTGGAATGATATGCAAAGTTCAGAGGAAATGCGACCACAAAAATATTTCATAAATCAATCAAGAAAGAGATAATTATGTCGGGTGAAAAAGTTTTGGTTCTTAATGCCACGGGAAAAGTAGGCCGCAATACATGCCGGGCCCTGAAAGAAGCGGGCTTTAATGTCTATGGAACAACGCGCTCCAACACGAGTGAACTTAAGAAGTTAGGGGTCCATCCTGTCAGATGTAACTATACAGATCGCTCAGATCTTGATCATGCGCTTGCTGAGACAGGAGCAAAAAAGGTCTTCTCGATTACGGACTATTTCTTAGCCGCAAAATCTAAACCTGAAGTCGAGATCCAACATGGCAAGAACGCTATTGACGCAGCCAAAGCCGCTCAGGTTGATCACTTCATTTTTGTCAGCGTCGTTGATGCTGAATTTTTTAATGAGCATGTAAAACATATTAAAACAAAGATTGTGATAGAGGATTATCTCCGTAAATCAGGTATCCCCTACTCGATCTTGCGTCCGACGGCATTTTTTGAAAATTTTGATGATCCCAAGAATTGGAACCCGCTCAAGAAAGGTGCGCTGAAATTTCTCTCCACCAAGACCATAAAATATTATCTGCGGTTGCCAAAGCACTTGAGAACGTAGGTGGCGTGCCAGTTAAATACAAACTCGCCATGCCGGTCTTCCTCCGCCGTCTCTTCCTCAAAGATCTCCATAATATGTTTCTCTATTTTGAAGCCGGCGGCCCAAAAGGCTCACCCGCTGATTTCAAAAAGATCATCCCCGATGCGTTGTCAGCCGAAGACTGGTTCCGTTTCCATGGACACTATTCAAATGGTGAGAAAATAGTTCAGTGAACCGAACAAAGAGATTTTCTGGTGTCGGACCGCGTCGAAATCATCATCCATAATAAGCGTCTATGAGTTTTCAAAATTACGCGTCTCTTAGATGGTGATTTGTGTGCCCACCTCAACAACTCGATCACTCGGGATATGAAAATATGCTGTTGCATCATGAGCCCGGCGCGCAAGAAAGATGAAAAGTGAATCCTGCCAGTCCGGCATTTCGGAGTGCGCTGCCTGTTTGAGGCTTCTGCGAGACAAGAAGAACGATGTGTTCATCGCATCAAATTTCAGACCCCGCTGACGTATTTCCGGAATTGTTTTCGGTACATTCGGCTCGTCCATATAGCCGAAGGTCAACCGAACAAGATGAAATGTCTCTGAGAGAGTTTCGATTTCGACACGGTCATGCGGCGCAATGTGAGGCCGATCTGCGGTTTCGATCGTAAGAATAATGTTTTGCTCATGCAGTACTTTATTGTGCTTCAGATTATGGAGAAGCGCACTTGGTGCCGTATCAGCATGGCCCGTCAGATAAATCGCGGTGCCATCAGCACGCCAAGGTGGTCGCTTCTCAAGACTGTGAATGAAAGCGCGAAGAGGAACTTCATCGCGCTTGGTTCGCGCCCGCAGCAAAGCCGAACCTTTGCGCCAGGTAAGCATAATCACCATCAACCAAATGCCGATAAGCAAGGGCAACCACCCGCCGTCGGCAATTTTCAAACAATTTGCGATTAAAAATGCCAAGTCGATAAAAAGGAACGGCAAGACAATCAAAGCGGCGAGCCAAAATGGTCGCTTCCATAATTTCCAAACAACGATCAATGCGAGGCAGGCCGTAATCACCATCGTGCCGGTGACTGAAATACCATAGGCCGCGGCCAGACTGCTTGAGGTTTCAAAGGTTACAACGAGTGCGATCACGGCAAAGAGCAAAAGCCAATTCACCCCTGGTACATAGATTTGCCCCCGTTCAAATTCCGACGTCGCGCGAATATCAAATCGCGGAAGCAGGCCGAGCTGCACGGCTTGTTGGGTCATGGAATACGCGCCCGTGATCACGGCTTGACTTGCGATAATCGTCGCCATCGTGGCGAGGATCACCATCGGGAGCAAAGACCATTCCGGATAAAGGAGAAAAAATGGATTTTCGATGGTCTCAGCGTTTGTCAACACGAGCGCGCCCTGTCCGAAATAATTAAGAGCAAGACAAGGAAAAACAAAGATAAGCCAAGCGAGACGAATCGGCCCGCGACCAAAATGTCCAAGATCAGCATAGAGTGCTTCTGCACCCGTCACAGCAAGAAACACGGCGCCCAAAGTCAGGAGACCCACAAAGCCGTGGCTGGCAAGAAAACCCAAGCCGTAAAGAGGATTGACGGCGGCAAGAATACCGGGATGCAGCAAAATGCCGCTCAAGCCGCCCAAGGCAAGGACCGCAAACCACACCACCATTGCGGGACCAAAAAAAGTGCCTACGACGGCCGTACCTTTTGACTGAACAAGAAAAAGCCCGATGAGAATCGCAAGACTAATCTTCATCAGAAAAGGATCAAAAGCGGGCGTCACAAGATTGAGACCTTCGACCGCCGAAAGTACCGAGATTGCGGGCGTGATAATCGAGTCACCATAAAACAGAGCTGCCCCCGCAGTCCCGAGAATAGGGATCAACAATCCCCCGCGCCCAAGTGAACTTTGCGCGAGCGCCATCAGACTGAGTGTCCCGCCCTCGCCTTTGTTATCGGCACGAAGCATCACAACCACATATTTCAATGTCACAATGATTGTGAGCGCCCAGAAGATCAAAGACACAACGCCAAACACAACGGGCTCATTGATGGCACCACCCCCCGAAGCAGCCTTCACAGACTCTTTCAATGCATAGAGGGGGCTCGTTCCGATATCACCATAAACGACCCCAATAGAGCCAACCATCAGGGGAACGAAGCCAGGTTTCTGGTGGGAAGCCGAACCATGCGCCATCACGAAGATCTCCAAAGCCCGGCACAAGCGGGCGCCAGGAGACCTCGCTCGTTCGGGATAAGGAAACCATGATGAAAGCGGGGAGAGCGTATAAGGATTTCATAAAAACATGAAAGCGCATGTGATAAAGCTTCATCGGATTATTGAAATCAGGCTAGGATAAATCTACTCGCTCGCTGTTTCACGCCGCCCTAGCGTGGAATGTCGTGACCGTCAGTGAACCAATTCCGTGGCTGAGTTACTGAAAAATCCCCTCCCCGTTTTGATGCGCATTATGGCCGCGCTGGCTCTTGTGGTCCTCGCAATCACAGCCTGCGCGATGCTGAATGGTAATCTCCCACAACCCTATCTCGCGCTCATCTTTATTGTGGCCGTGTTAATTGCAGCAGCAGGATTTGGACGAGGAGCCGGTTTGACCGCCGCCTTCGCTTCATTTTTTGCCTATAATTTCTTTTTTGTTCCCCCGACCTTTACCTTCGCTGTTGCCGATCCTCGCGAATTTGTCGCGCTCGTTGCGTTTCTGCTCGTGGCGCTTTTAACCGGAAGCCTCGCAGGCCGCCTCAAAGAGAAGGCTGCTGCTGCTGATCATCGCGCACAATTAATCCAATCGCTTTATGACTATGCGGGCGATCTAGCAGGAACAACGAATCTCGAAACAGCACTTCGCCTTGTCTGTGAAAAAATTCAAACG
>RFZR01000111.1 GCA_009920595.1 Alphaproteobacteria bacterium
CTTCAAGATCAGCGGAATGCAAGAAGGAGCCGACATTGGTGATGCGGACATTGTCGACATAACCATCTTTTTCCTGATAGCGCGCTTCAACAAGTCCGGCAGGTGTATCAATGCGCAACACGCCTTTTTCACGCGGTGTCACAAGTCCGCGTTCAAGCGCCATTGTCACGGTGCCGATTGTGCCATGGCCGCACATGGGCAAACAGCCTGATGTTTCAATGAAGAGAAAGGCAATGTCGCAATCAGCCCGTGTCGGTGGATAAAGAATAGCCCCCGACATCATGTCGTGGCCGCGCGGTTCAAACATCAGGCCGGTTCTGATCCAATCAAACTCGCGTAAGAAATGCGCGCGTTTTTCAACCATATTCGCACCTTCAAGACGCGGTCCGCCTCCAGCAACAAGACGCACGGGATTGCCGCAGGTATGGCCATCAACGCAGAAGAAAGTATGGGTCGCCATAACAAGTTCCTTCGAAGATTTTTTAAAAACGTTGCGGACTGAAACGCGTGAGATCAATCGCAGGCGCGCGTTCGGCAATCAAATCCGCAACAAGGCGCCCCGTGGCGGCTGATTGCGTCAAACCATAATGACCGTGACCGAAGGCATGAACAACGCGACGTGATTTTGTCGAATAGCCGATGACCGGTAACGAGTCTGGGATCGATGGGCGAAAACCCATCCAGATTGTGCCGTCTTCGAACGCGGGAAGGTCACGGAAAAAGCGTCCCGCTTTTTGGTACATCGCTTTCGTGCGTTCGTGATTGGGTGGAAGATGTAAGCCGCCAAGCTCTACTGCGCCTCCAATGCGCAAACCGATATCAAGCGGGGAGGACACAAAGCCATGCCCTTGAAATGAAACGGGTCGATTGAGTAATCGTGTCGCACCCGGGAATGTGATATTGTAACCGCGCTCAGTATCAAGAGGAATGCGATCACCAACGGATGCCGCAAGCTCTTTCGACCATGCGCCTGCGGCAATCACAACTGCATCAACGTTTACGGCATCTTGGTCTTTTGCGTTGAGACGAATAGTTGGTTCTGTTTCAATCGATGTGATTTCTGCTTTGAGATGATCAATGCTGCGTGCACGTGCCGCTTCATAAAGCGCAAGCGTGATCGCGCGCGGATCAGACACATGCGCGCTATCAGGAAAGAAAGCCGCGCCGACAAAACGATCGGTGAGACCGGGTTCCATTTGCCGGACTTCGGATGCATCAAGAAGATGAACCGAAACACCCGCTTTTTCCTGTAGCTCAAAATGATGCTTCATGCTCTGCATGAGAGAGCGATCATCAAACAGAAACAGACAGCCGCGCCGATGGATCATCGACTCGATGCCGAGCTGACGTGAAAGTCTGTCCCATGACGGCATCGCGAGTGATTGAATGGCTGTCAGGGCCGTAATGGACTTTTCGATTTCACTGGGTCGTGAAGCAAGGATTAACCGCGTAAGCCAGGGCAAGATCGGTAAAAGATATTCTTTGCGGATTGTGAGGGGCCCCAGAGGGTCCATCAGAAAACGCGGTACCTGACGCAACATTTTCGGAGATGCGATGGGCTCGATATCGGTATGCGCGATCATGCCCGCATTGCCGCGCGAGGTGCCCGCAGCCGGGCCTTCGCGATCAATTACGGTCACAACATGGCCTTCATCAGCCAAAGCATGCGCGGTGGCTAAGCCGACAATGCCTGCGCCGATGACGGCCACTTTCATGATGATATGATCCGTTTTGAATTAGAGCGTCGGCAATGAAGGACGTTTTGCCATTGCGTCTTTGACGATCTTTTCAATGCGCGTGCGTTCCGCACCCGAGAGCGCGATGCGCGGCGCGCGGCAACGGTCATTCGAATTGATGGCGACCGCTTCGACGAGCTTGATGTTTTGCACAAGACGCGCGGACACATCGAGATCAAGAAGCGGGCGGAACCAACGATAGATTTTGAGGGCTTCTGCCATGCGACCGGCAAGCGCGAGTTTATAAATTGCTACCGTTTCTTTCGGGAAGGCGACAACGAGACCAGCAACCCAGCCATGCGCACCCATTGCGAGGCTTTCCAACGCAAGATTATCAACGCCGGTGAACACGCGGAATTTATCATCAACGAGATTGAAGAGTTCTGACACGCGGCGAATATCGTCGGAGCTTTCTTTCACGGCGACGAAGAGAGGATCCTGCGCGAGTTCGGCAATCATTTCAGGCGTGAGATTGACACCATAGGCAACCGGATTGTTGTAGATCATCACCGGAAGTCCGCCCGCTTTCGCGACCGCGCGGAAATGCGCCATGGTTTCATGCGCTTCGGATTTGTAAGGCACACCCGGCAACACCATCAAACCATGAGCGCCCGCTTTGGCTGCCGCTTCGGCTTGCGCTTGTGCGCGGCGTGTGGCGCCATCAACAACGGTCATCAGAACGGGGATCTTGCCATTGGCAACGCGAAGTGCGGTTTTCAACACCTCGATTTTCTCTTCCGGATCGAGTGTCGAAGCTTCGCCAAGCGAACCGCAAACGATGATGCCGTCTACACCTGCATCGCGCTGCAGAGCAAAACAACGCTCCATCTCCGTAATGTCGAGCCGGTCATCGGCTGTGAATTTTGTGGTGACAGCCGGGAAGACACCGTTCCAGAGCGCGTTCGACATGTTTTTGATTCCTCACACAAGATCGATTTTATTGAAAGCCAAACCCTATTGAAAGCTTTAGCCAGCGCCTATAGCACCCCTTGGGCGCACTCTCCAAGCGGGCGGGCGATACCCTGCACAGGGTCGTGAAAGAGGATTTCATGAGATGACCTCAGTTTTGTCCGAGGCCCCAGAATGGATGGCCGTCGCCTCGACGCCGCCGCGCCGGATCGCCGTTCGGCGTCGAGCCGGGAAAGGCACGCCGATTTTATGGGTTGGCGGATTTCGCTCTGATATGATGTCGACGAAGGCGCTCACGCTTGATGCCTTAGCGGCGCGGCTCGGCCATCCGATGATCCGCTTTGATTATGCAGCGCATGGCGAAAGCCCGGGCCGCTTTGAAGAGATGACACTCTCTGATTGGCTCTTTGACACTTTGACAGTCATCGACACTCTTGGTGACACGCCGCCAGTGATTGTCGGCTCGTCGATGGGCGGATGGATCACGCTGCTCGCGATGCGAGAGCGTCACCGGTCAGGCAAAGCGCCGCCGAAAGCGTTAGTTTTGATCGCACCTGCGGTCGATTTCACCGAAGAGCTAATGTGGAAAGCCTTTCCAGACTCCGTGAAACAAAAAATTCTTGAGGAGGGCGTCTATCATCAACCCTCGGCTTATGGTGAACCCTATCCGATTACCAAAAAATTCATCGAAGACGGCCGCAACCATTTGATGTTTGGTGCGCCGATCACTCCGCATGCGCCAGTGCATATTCTGCAAGGGATGAAAGATCCCGATGTGCCTGTCGCTCATATGCAGCGTTTACTCGATCACATGCCGGAAGCCGATGTCGGCGTGAGTTATGTAAAAGAGGGCGATCATCGTTTGTCGCGGCCGGAAGACTTAGAGTTTCTCGAACGCGTGGTTGAGCGGATGCTCTAGAGTTTTATCTCCCCATCACGCTCAATTCTTATTGTCTTCCCATGCAAGCTTCTTTGCGTGTCTTTATCAAGCGCGAAAGCGGGGCAGGTTGGCCACTCCATTTCATGCGCGACGATCACGCCAAGCAATAAAATCGCATCGGGGTCCGGCATGATGAGCGCTTTGGGCGCTTTGCCTGCGTGAATGAGTTCAAGCATCACGGCAGCAGCCGATGACGAACCGATCATTGCGGGCAGGGCCAAAATTTTTCCGGCGATGTTTTGTCCGCGTTCGGGATGGCGCGCATCGATGATGTCACCAGTTCTTGGATTCACGCCGCCCCAAAATGAAATCGGATGGGTGAGGGCGAGTACTTCGCCTTGCGCTTCGCCGGCAATCAAAACGTGCGCTTTCATTGCCAGAGCCCTCCATCGCGCACCACATGGCCTTTGACAGCGCTCTCCACGCAATCTTTGAGCGAACCATATTGTACCGCATAACCCGTATTGCCGGTGGCATAATGCGCGAATTTTCCTGAATTGGTCATAAGCACAGAACCGCCTTCGGGTAGCATGGGCGTTACCACCACGCATGTATCGGCAACAATCGTGATACCGAGCGCTTCAAGCTTCGCGCGTGTGCCATCCGATTCAATCGCACGCAACACATGTCGTCCTGTGCAGGCGAAGAAAGGACGTGAGACTTTGCGATCGTTCAAGAGCGTCAACAGCGCATGCATCTCTTCAAGCGAGAGATGAGGGCTCCCAATCGCGATGGCATCAATGGCTTCGCTTGCGGCATTTGAAAGGCGTTTCAATGCACCAAGCACCATGTCAATCGTCACGCGGATAACGCGTTCGGGCTTTTGTCCTTGCAAGGCCGCTTCAACAGTGGGTGCTTCAGGTGTCACGCCCGCGATATGGAAAAGACCAACGCCGCCCGACGAAGCTGAAGCAGCGCCAAAGGCTTTAAGATTATCTTCATTTGGGAAGCCTTGCAGACCATCGACAACACCGATGTCATTGGTCATCTCAAGTCCGAACCACGTGCCGAGTACAGGATAAAAGATGTCCGACCGACGCAGCGTTTCGGATAATCCCGAAACATCGATAACAAATCGAGCGCGGCGATTTTCGGTTCGATGCAAACCATAATCCGGTGCGCGACCGGCAATCGCGCAGGCGATGTCGAGAAAATCACCATAGCGATTGGTGCGAGCGCCGAGCACTGAATTGCAGAAGACAACGGCGTTTGACTCACCCCAGGCGACATCGCTGCCGAGCGCAGGGCGATGTCCAGCCTGATAGGGTGAGCAGGTCCACGAAGGCTCGCAGCCCATTTTTTCATAGGCGCGCATCATGCGCTTGGCCATGTCGCGCTCATGCGGCGGTAGACGCTGTTTCGAGCAGCCCATGAGATCCAGCGCGCCGACATTTAATGTCGAGCGAACGGCGACTTTGGCTTCTCCTTCGACAAGCTTCTCGGCAAAGAGCGTTCCTGAGTCGCCGTGATAAAGTGCGCCGTCGATATGGGCTGAGGCGATGGGGAGAAGGCGCGGCGCGCCCATCAATCGGGCCGTCTCGGCAACGATTCTGAGGGCCATTTTCGCCCCCATGCCTTTCTCGCCGGCAAGAATGGCATTGTCCTCATTTGTGAAGTGAAGCGCCATGATATTTCCCGAACCCCTTACTCTACTTTGCCGTGAACCCGGCCTGCTTGGTCAATAAGACTGACCTATTTACGATGCATGTGCGACCATTTTCCGCAAATTTACGTCAAATTCATACCTTGATCAGGGCTTGGCTGTCTTGACCGCGCCGGTTTCGGGTATAATCTCGCCTCTGTTAGCTCAAATTAAGAGACAGAGATTGGTCCCGACAAGAGACCAATACAAAATTGGAGGAGCGCCCATGGCTAGCGTCACTATGACGGTCAATGGCAAACAAGTCACCGCGACGGTCGATCCGCGGACTTTGCTTGCTCAATTTCTGCGTGAACATCTTCATCTGACCGGCACCCATGTGGGCTGTGACACGAGTCAATGCGGGGCCTGCGTTGTCCATGTCAACGGAAGGGCGATCAAGAGCTGCACCACGCTCGCGGTCTCATGCGATGGCGCATCGGTGACAACGATCGAGGGGATCGGCACACCGGACAATCTCCATCCGATGCAGGCGGCTTTCCGTGAAAATCATGGTCTGCAATGCGGCTTCTGCACACCGGGCATGATCATGTCCGCCATCGATATCGTGAACCGCAAGGGCAACAAGCTTGACGAGCACACGATCCGTGAAGAGCTCGAAGGCAATATTTGCCGCTGCACCGGTTACCACAACATCGTGAAA
>RFZR01000112.1 GCA_009920595.1 Alphaproteobacteria bacterium
GCTTCTTGAACGCCTGTGGCGCCAAGCGAATGACCTGTCAGCGATTTCGTTGCGGAGATCGGTGGGCATTTCGAACCAAACACTTCGCGGATTGCTTCAATCTCTTTCACATCACCAACCGGAGTCGATGTGGCATGCGGATTGATGTAATCAATCGGAACATGAACAGTTGAAAGAGCCTGCCGCATGCAGCGCACAGCGCCTTCACCCGATGGTGCCACCATGTCGTGACCGTCGGAGGTTGCGCCATAGCCAACGACTTCACCGTAAATTCGTGCGCCACGCGCTTTTGCGTGCTCAAGCTCTTCAAGTACAAGCACGCCAGCGCCACCGGCTATTACGAAACCATCGCGGTTCTTATCATAAGCGCGCGAGGCTGTTTTTGGCGTGTCATTATATTTCGATGACATCGCGCCCATCGCGTCAAAAAGTTCAGAGAGAGTCCAATCGAGCTCTTCGCATCCACCGGCGAAAACAATATCCTGCTTACCCCATTGAATGAGTTCATAGGCATTGCCAATGCAATGATTGGATGTCGCACAGGCTGATGAAATTGAATAATTGACGCCCTTGATTTTGAACCAGGTTGCAAGTGTTGCCGATGCTGTTGACGACATGCTCTTCGGAACAGCGAATGGACCAATGCGCTTCGGTCCACCTTTCTCACGTGTAATGTCTGCAGCTTCGACAATGGTCCGCGTGGACGGACCACCCGAACCCATCACAATGCCGGTACGTTCATTTGAAATGTCGCGCTCTTCAAGGCCGGCATCGAGAATGGCCTGATCCATTGCGACATGATTCCATGCCGTTCCCACAGCGTGAAAACGCATCGCACGGCGATCAACAATCTCATTCGGATCCAGTGTCGGCGCGCCATGAACCTGGCAACGAAAACCAAGTTCAGAATAGCGCTCCGCGCGTATGATGCCAGAACGGGCTTCATAAAGCGAAGCCAGCACTTCCTGCGTGTTATTGCCGATCGAGGACACAATCCCCATGCCGGTGACGACGACGCGTCTCATACTCATCTCCTTCATGACAACCGAAACCTGATAGAAAATTTCAGGCTTCGATCACTCAATTGATGTCTTTTTCGTTACGCTGTTTTGAACAGGCCGACGCGAAGATCATGCGCCTCATAAATCCGGCGTCCATCCGCTTCGAGATGGCCATCGGCAATACCGAGAACAAGTTTCGACCGAAACACGCGTTTCAGATTCACGGTGTAAACAACTTGCTTCACGCTCGGCAAAACTTGATCAATGAATTTCACTTCGCCAACACCGAGCGCACGGCCGCGCCCTTCCGCGCCCAACCAGCCAAGAAAAAAGCCGCATAATTGCCAGAGCGCATCAAGACCAAGACAGCCCGGCATCACGGGGTCGCCTTGGAAATGGCAGGGGAAGAACCAGAGATCGGGTTTGATCGCAAATTCTGCGCGGATCACGCCTTTGCCAAATTCACCGCCCGTCTCGGAGACCTCGGCAATTCGATCAAACATCAGCATCGGCGGCAGCGGCAATTGCGCGTTTCCGGGGCCAAACAATTCACCCCGCCCGCAGGCCAACAAATCTTCATATTCATAACTCGAACGTTGCGTCATAGCCGATCCGTACTGTTGTCCCAGTCTGCTGCGCCGCCTGTTGGCGGTGGCTCCCCTCTTTTGTCCACCCTCCGTAACATAGGCAACCCCCAGCTGAAAGATCGCAAACGGGTTGCACAGATGGCTTCCAACGCCTATCTTTGGGGCATGTCGAACCTTTCTACCCCGTCTGCGGCGCCTTCCGCCACCGCTACGGCCTCCAAGGCCGGGCGCGGCTGCGTCTATAGCGAAGTGAAATCGCGCTTGCAGGGTGCGGGTCTGCGCCCGACGCGTCAAAGAATGGGTTTGGGATGGCTGCTTTTTGCCAAAGGTGACCGCCATTTGACCGCTGAAGGGCTTTATGAAGAGGCTCTGAAGGCAAAAGTCCCAGTTTCACTGGCGACCGTCTACAATACGCTGCACCAATTCACCGAAGCCGGCCTGATCCGGGAAATCGCTGTTGAAGGGGCCAAAACCCATTTCGACACCAAAGCGACCAATCACCATCATTTCTACATCGAAGGCGAAAATCGTCTGATCGATATCGAGGGCAGCGATATTGATGTCGCGAGCCTGCCCAGCGTGCCCGAAGGGATGGAAATCGCCCGCGTTGACGTGGTCGTGCGCCTTCGCCGTAAGGTCTGAGCGCCGCTTTCAGTCGAATTTATCGTCCGGATAGACGCCCCAGAGCTGACTTTGGGGGACATAACCGTCAAATTTCTGCCCCTCGGCACCCTCACCGACAATCCGACACCATTTCAAATCACAGGTGCGCACCACGCCGAGCACATTTGGCATGAGCGCGGCAATCATCGGGGCGGCGTCATCGGGTTTTGAACGCAAAGCGACCGGTTTGTCTTTGCCCCACGGCGCCACCAGAGCGGTGCGGCGCCCCGACAAGAGGCTGTGAAGCACCCAACCTTCTGCCCCTTCGGAATCGCGAATGCGCCGCCATGTTTCAAATTCTGCAATGATTTCAACGGGTAACCCAGCCTTCTCGTAAATCCATTTGGTCCGATGCTCTTTGCTTGGCCCCTCGCGGAGATTAACTCGATCCGATTTCAGGCTGGCAAAGCGGGGCAAAGGCAAATTCGACGCCGAACCGACCGCCGTTTCTGCCGCAAGAGCGGGAGCGCTCAGGCCGAGACCGGAGAGAACACAAAGAGCTGCGATGGCGCGTTTCACGCTATTCATCCGGTCCTTCACTGATCGGCCTTCCATCGCCCGTTGTTTTTCATTTGTGGCATCGCTAGAGAAAAATGAAGTGATGGTCACGCGCGCCACTTCGTCACAGATTTTGTGTGAAGCGCGGCGGGTTAAGACTTGGTAAAGACGTTGAGCCCGCGCAAGAGTGAGGCGCAAGCGAAAAGGGAAACTGTTCATGCCCCAACAAAAGCCGCTTGTTGTCGTCACGCGTCGACTGCCAGACACAATTGAGACGCGCATGCGCGAATTGTTCAAGGCGTCGCTCAATATCGATGACCACGCGATGAGCAAAGATGAATTGATCGAAGCGGTTAAATCCGCAGATGTTCTCGTGCCTACCGTAACGGATGAAATCGATGCCGATATTATTGCGGCGGCGGGTCCACAGTTAAAAATGATCGCGAATTTCGGCAATGGCGTTGATCACATTGATCTCAACGCAGCGCGCGAACGCGGCATAACAGTAACGAACACACCCGGTGTTTTGACCGATGATACGGCCGATATGACGATGGCGCTTATTCTTTCAGTTTCGCGTCGCATCGCGGAAGGCGCGCGCGTCATCCCTGAAGGCAATTTCCATGGCTGGTCACCGACATGGATGCTTGGTCACCGCATCACCGGAAAACGTTTGGGCATTGTGGGGATGGGTCGCATCGGGCAAGCTCTTGCACGTCGTGCGAAAGCTTTTGGGCTGCAGGTTCACTATCACAATCGCAAACCGGTTGCGCCATCCATCGAGCAAGAGCTTGAAGCCACCTATTGGGATTCACTCGATCAAATGCTCGCACGTATGGATATTGTTTCGGTGAATTGCCCGCACACACCGGCGACTTATCATTTGCTCTCAGGGCGTCGTCTCAAACTTTTGAAACGCGATGCCATTCTTGTAAACACCGCACGCGGTGAAATCATCGATGAAACCGCGTTGATTAAAATGTTAGAAGCAGGAGAACTCGCTGGTGCGGGTCTCGATGTGTTTGAACATGAACATGTTGAAACTCGCCAAGCAACACAAAATTGTTGTGTTGCCTCACATGGGTTCAGCCACCGTCGAAGGCCGCATTGAAATGGGCGAGAAGGTGATTATCAATATCCGCACGTTCATGGACGGCCATCGTCCACCCGACCGCGTGATTGCTGCGTTGGTGTGATTAAAGTTGACTCAGGGCTTACGCAATAGCGTAAGCCCGATTGCCTATAACTCACAAACCTTCAAACAAAGCTGTCGAGAGATAACGCTCGGCGAAGCTTGGAATGATGATCACGATATTCTTGCCTTTTGACTCAGGCCGCGCGGCAATTTCTAATGCCGCAGCTACGGCAGCGCCCGATGAAATTCCTGTCGGAATGCCTTCAAGACGAGCAAGCAATCGTGCAGTATCAAATGCCGTTTGATTGCCGATGCGCACGACTTCATCAATCACAGAGCGATCAAGAATATCGGGTACAAAGCCAGCACCAATGCCTTGAATTTTATGCGGACCCGGATTGCCGCCTGACAACACAGGCGAATCTTCCGGTTCAACCGCAACGACTTTGACTTGCGGTTTGCGTGATTTCAAAACTTGTCCCACGCCGGTGATCGTACCGCCTGTGCCAACACCTGAGATGAAAATATCGACGCCACCCTCCGTATCATTCCAGATTTCTTCAGCCGTTGTTTTGCGATGAATGTCAGGATTGGCAGGGTTCTTGAATTGTTGCGGAATTACAGCGCCGGGAATTGACGCTTTCAATTCTTCAGCCTTTGCGATCGCGCCTTTCATACCGAGAGGTGCAGGAGTCAATTCGAGTTCTGCGCCAAGCAATGCAAGCATTTTGCGACGCTCAATCGACATGGATTCAGGCATCACAAGAATGAGACGATAACCACGCGCAGCGGCCACGAAAGCGAGTGCAATACCCGTATTGCCCGATGTTGGTTCAATCAATGTTGCGCCCGGCTTGATGACGCCTTGTTGCTCAAGTGCATCAATCATATTGACGCCAATGCGATCTTTCACGCTCGCAATCGGATTAAAAAATTCGAGCTTGGCAAGAAGATGCGCATGCACGCCCTTCTCCTTCGCAAGACGATCAAGGCGCACAATCGGCGTATCGCCAATCGTATCAGTGATCGATTGATAGATCCGGCCGCGGCCGGGTTTTGGATGCGCATGAGCCATGATGATCATCTCCTGAAAGGGACTATTGATCGGTCATTACCTTATTTTACATAAATTGTCGATAATTATATTAATTCACATGTCTATATTGAGAAATCCGCAGCATCAGGCCCAGAGATCAAGCCACGCGCTTGGGCTGCGTCACAAAGCACCTCGACCGTGATGCCATCAAGATGGGCCAAAAACGCATGGCTTGCCGTTTTCACCTCGGGTTCGACCACCAAATCAACGAGTTTTGAGTGGGGTTCGGGGATCGAGGCATCGTCCTCCGCTGAGGACATGGCGGCGCGCACGATCTGCCCGGCGGTGAGGCGACGACGTTCGCTCGCGAGCTCATAACCGCCGCGCGGGCCGCGCACGCCTTTGAGGATGCCGGCGCGCACAAGCGCCTGCAAAAGCGTTTCAAGATGGCGAGGTGGTAAACGATGGCGGTCGGCCAAGGCTTTGGCAGGAACCGGATCGGGCCGGGCATGGAGCGCCACATCAACGACCGCGGCGATGGCCAACATGCTGCGACGGGAGAGTAAATTCATAGCCAACATCCTTCCCTTGGGCCCGGGAAAGACGTGGATCAGACGCCTGTCGAGCCGTAACCTCCACTGCCCCGTCCGGTGTCTCCGAGACGGGTGCGCTCCTCAAGAACCGCCTGCGCCACCGGAGCGACAACAAGCTGGGCAATCCGCATGCCCCGCGTCACGACAAAGGGCTCTTCGCCGTGATTGATGAGAAGCACCGACACTTCGCCGCGATAATCTGCGTCAATCGTGCCGGGCGCATTCAACACCGTAACGCCATGCTTCAAAGCGAGACCCGAACGGGGCCGAACCTGCGCTTCAAAACCGATGGGAAGCTCAATACACAATCCTGTGGGGATTAATGCACGTTTCCCATTTGGAATTGTAAATATAGGAGT
>RFZR01000113.1 GCA_009920595.1 Alphaproteobacteria bacterium
TTTGGAGAATAAGTTGCGTTGAAACCATCGGTCATCAACGCAGTGGCGCGTTGAGCGGGAAACGATCGAGAAGTCTCGGGATCTCGTTCTGAGTTTTCAGTCTGTTTAAGATCAGCACGATCATCATGATCTGTCGATTGTGATGGAGAAATTTGAGATGATATCAAAGCATCCATAATCATGAAGGGTTGATCAATTAACTCTATTGATTTTGATACGTCTTTGGATACATCTCGCGGCTTGAGGTTGTTGGCCAAGCTTTTTTCAAGCGAAGGAATAATTTGAAAATCGACCACTTCGCGGTCTTCAGACGCTAAAATATTTACGTCCCGATCCAGAGACAAATTTTCATTGTCTTTCTGGTAAAAAGGATCAGCAGAATTCGAAGATAGGCCTGCTAAAATATCTTTATTTTCTGGTGTTTTTTCAACGTTTTCGGACTTTTCTCGCGCAACAAGTTCAAGTGCCGGTGAAATCAAGGGCGCCGAAATAAGGTTTTGGTCGATTTCTGAAGATGCTTCGTCTGAGCTTTTCAGAAGGCCAAGTGTATTGTGAGGGGATGGCTCAATTCCAGGCGCTACGCCCTCATTGACCATTTGAAGTGAAAGCGCTTGACCGCGTTCATTAAGCTGCATCTCGTTGCGAGCTTGAACGGGAGGGAGTGTATCACTCGCAAACACAAAGGCTGGTGTTTCGAGATGCGACGCTGGATCGGCAAGGGGTAAACGCGGCGCATTGGGTACGGGCTGATTGGGGAGAATGATTGGTTTTGGTGTTTCGATCAATTCGCCGATAAATGAAGGGCGCTCTTCCCGAGGGGCGTCCACGATTGCAGGAGCAAGAATATCATCGCGTGAAGCCGAAATTTCTTCCCGCAACGTGTAATCAGGTTGTTTGATAAAGGGTCTTGCCGTCCAAGGCTCGGCCGCATCGGGTTTCGGCTTGGTCGCCGATAAAACTGACGGCTCAATCGCTTTTGGCGATTGCAGGAGGGGCTCAAGAGAAAGTGATGAGGCAACATCGGGAGCTATTTCTGAATTTGCATCAACTACGCTCGGTACGATGATGTCTTTATCAGAAACCTTTGAGAGGGGAGCGACAGGTGTATTTGTGAAAACCGCATTAGGGATCTGATTTTGATCCGACTCCGGGAACGTTGTTACGCTTAGCGGTCTATCTTCGCTGCGCGTATCATTTTCTTGTCGCGAGTCATCGATGTTCGCTTCATCCCGCTTCAACAATGTGAAAGATGCAAGATTGATAACCGGCGGTTGAAGCGCTGTGTCGGATGATATCTCAACAGATTTGACCGAATTTGGCGCAGAAAGTTCATTGCCGATCCGAGTCTTTAATGAGGGAGGCAACAGGTCGACTCTGACTTTTTGTGCAATCAAAGGAGAGCGGCTTGTTTGCTCAAGGGCGGCGAGGGCGGATAGCGCCAGCGCGACATCATGATCTGCGACCGCTTGTGCAGAAATCGGTGAGGTGGGGAGGGTCGATGTCACGGGCGCGGCATCTTTGCCTGTCGGCATTTCGACAGAAACCTCGCCAGAATTCCCTTCCGATGGTGCAGTCGGACTGGCGGCGTTAACCGTAACCGCACCAACTTCATCCGCTGACCCTTCTGAAATCAGGGTTGGCGCGAGGAGGGCAATGTCAAAAATCGCCGAATTTTGCTCAGATATGAGGAATTGATCCGCGGCGAAGGTCTCGCCGAGGGGGGTTGGAACGCCTGTGCTCACAGACAGGGCCTGAACCACATCCAAATCCTCAAATAGCTGCGCTCCCGCTAGGATTGCAGGCAAAATATGACAACTTTAGGTAGCAACATCCATGCCACGCGCTCAGACGCGGCGGGCGGGCATAAGCGCTTGGAGTTTTTCGAGTTTTTCTTCGGCTTCGTTGCGCTTGAGACGCTTGGTTTCATCCTCAAGCATATCCACTTCGCGTTTTTTGGCCGCTAACATCGCCATAAGCCTCTGCCGCTCTTCAGCCAGAAGGGTGAGGCGGCTTTGATCGAGGTCGCGTCGGTCATTCAGGTGCATATTGATGATTCGGATGCCGATCAGTTCGCGCGCGGTCAAAGACGGTTTGGTCAGATGGCTTTGATAAATGGATTTCAGCGCTTCCACCTGGCTGATACGGTCATCAAGACGCTGGATCTCGGAAATGAGTCGCCCCGTTTCCATTTGCCATTTGCGATATTCGACTTTCCGCTTGAGCGCGGCCAATCGCGTGATCCGTGAATCACTCATGGAATGAGTGCCTGCAATCTGGCTTCGCTTTCAATGAAGCCTGAGCGTTCATCCGTGGCTTGGCTGATGAAATTCACAAGCGAAGGATTGATTTGGAACGCAAGATCAAGCTCAGGATCTTGTCCGGGCTGATAGCCACCAAGCATCATCAGATCACGGTTCTGTTCGTAGAGGCTGAGCAAGCGACGGAATTTGCGCGCGCGAACCACATGGCCCGATGAGACGCAATCGACCATCGTACGGCTGATGGATGCCGAGAGATCGATGGCGGGATAAATACCTTGTTCCGCTTGTCGACGCGAAAGCACAATATGACCATCAAGAATGGCGCGCGCAGAGTCAACAATCGGATCGGTTGTCGTATCATCACCATCAGCGAGCACGGTGTAGATCGCGGACACGCTGCCCTGGGTTTCGCCATCAAGACCCGAGCGTTCAAGCAATTGACCGATCAATGAAACAACCGAAGGGGGATAACCTTTGGTTGTGGGCTGTTCGCCGAGGGCAAGCCCGAGCTCGCGCTGGGCATGAGCGACACGCGTGAGCGAGTCGATCATCAAAAGAACATTCTTGCCTTGCGCGCGGAAATATTCTGCATAGGCGGTAGCTCGATGAACACCACGTATACGCAATACCGGCGGTGATTGATCTGCAGGAACAGCAACGACAATTGTTTTTGCAAAGCTTGGTGAGGCTGAAAGTTCTTCAACCATACCTGCAACTTCACGACCGCGCTCGCCAATCAAACCAAGAATGACAACATCCGCTTCGGTAAAACGCGCCATAGCCGACAGCAAAGAGGATTTGCCAACACCAGAACCCGCGATGATACCGACACGTTGTCCACGTCCCATTGTAAGAAGCGCATTGATTGCGCGCACGCCCGTATCAAGCGGCTCGCGCACCGGACGACGACGAAGCGGATTCACGCGCTCGCCTTTTAATGGCCAATGTTCACGCAAAAGCGGCTCGGGCTTTTCATCAAGCGGTTTGCCTGCGCCGTCAAAGACACGACCCAGAAGTGCAGGCCCAACAGGAACAACATCAACACGACGCACAGTTTCAACGCGTGCGCCTGCCACGAGTGAAGCGGGTCCGCCTGTTAAAACAAGAACCGTATATTCATCAAGAAAGCCGATCACTTCTGCTTCGGCCCATTTGCCGTCACCACATTCGATGCGGCATTCATTGCCGACGGCTGCCGGAAACGCGCTCGCATGAACGATTTGACCATCAAATCTTTTGACACGACCGACCGCATGAATGCGGCGTGTGCCGCGAAGAATTGATAATTCGCGATCAAGTGACCGTGCGAGATCGATCATTCGTCATCTCCCGCACCAAGCAATTGCGGAAAATCTTCCACTTCCAGATCGCGCGCCGAGATTTTAAATCCACCTGAAGGCAGGGCAGGATCTTCATTGACTTTGATATCTTTGAATAGCTCATCGCCGCGAAGCGCGGGGATCAGAATCTCTGCGTCTTTCGGGTTGATGGCCAAAGTGAATTCCATATTCGCGCGCGTAAATGTTTCTGCTGCGCGATGAATGCGTTGCACGAATGCATCGGGGATCGTTGCGAACATGGTGCCCGAAAGATCTTGCGCGATGCGGCGAACGTGACGCGCGATGATCTCGGTGTTCTTCGCGATCGCTTCATCAGCGAGGGGAATGATGCGTTCTTCAAGTCGACGTAGCAGATCAAGAGCCGCTTCGAATTCTTGTCGACCAGCGGCCAGGCCTTGTTGATATCCAATCACACGACCATCTTCGCGTGCCTTGTCTATCTCGGCGATGATGTCGGCACTTGAGGGTGCTACATCTTGCGGGCCTGCGGGGGGAGCGGCTGGTGGGACCTCGGCCGTTGTTGTTTCTGCAATAACGGCGGTGGTTTCCGCGTTCGCGGTGTGATCCGCATGCGCTGTTGCTTCAGCAGCCGCAGAGTCTTGTTCCGTGTCTTGCGGCTCGTTCGAGTTCAACGCGTCTTCGGCTTTGAGCACTTTGAAATTGGTTTTGCCCCAAGGCACGAAGCCGCCGCCGCTTTGTGGTGAATAGCGCGTCTCCTCGGCGAAGTCGCCGCCGCTCTTGACGAGCATGGCAACGTCTTTTGGCCGCAAACGACGAGAGGATTTCTCAGACATAATCGTCGCCTCGGCCAGCGAGCATGATTGTGCCCGCATCTGAGAGCTGGCGTGCTACGGCGATAATCTGCTTTTGCGCTTCTTGCACTTCGGAGACGCGCATCGGACCTTTCGAATCCATTTCGTCTTTGAGCGATGCTGCCGCACGTGACGACATGGCGCCGAAAATCTTGTCGCGCAATCTTTCGTCAGCGCCCTTGAGTGCGATGGCCAGTGTATTTGGCTCGACAGAACGCAGAAGCGTACCCATGCTCTTATCGTCAACGGCAATGAGATTTTCGAACATAAACATATTGTCGAGAATCTGCGTCATGACATTCTTGTCCGCCTTCGCGAGCTTGCCCATGATGCGCTGTTCCATCGCCGTCTTGGTAAAGTTCATGATCTTCGCCGCAGCCTTTACGCCGCCGATCTTCGAGGCGCGCAGGGACGTGTTGGCTTTGAATTGCAATTGCATTACGCGTTCGAGCTGCGCAATCGCCTCGGGTTGAACCGAGTCAAGTGTTGCGATGCGCTGAATCACTTCAGGCTGAATTTCTTCCGGCAGAAGAACAAGCACGTCGGCCGCTACCGCATATTCAAGATGGGCAACGATGATACCGATGATCTGGGGATGTTCGCCGGAGATCATTTCAGCAATTGAACGCGCATCCATCCATTGAAGAATTTCGATATTCTTGCCGGTCTGTGATGGTGTGATGCGTGTCAACACGCTACCCGCTTTATCTTCGCCCAAAGCCTTGATGAGAACGCGACGAATATAGGTGTCAGCACCAAGACCAATTGATGTCTGCGCCTTGATGATCGCCAAGAATTCGTCAAGCACCATATTCACGGTGTCTTGGTTCACATCGGCCACCGAATACATTGCCGTTCCGAGCTGCTGAACTTCCCGGGGCGAGAGATTTTTCAAAATCTCCGACGCTTCTTCCTCACCAAGCAGCAACATCAAAATTGCGCTTTTCTGTGTGCCGTTGAGAAGCTCATAAGCTTCGCGGGCGTCGGTCGGTTGGACTTCTACTGCGGTCTCGGCCATGGTTCGTCCTCACTACTCTTAGACGATTTCTTTTTGGATCATCGACTTCAACACAGCGGTCACACGACCGGAGTCATCGCCAACGAGCATACGGATCAAGGCAATCTTGTCATCATAGGTATTGGCCGTGTCAAGAAGATCGACCGAGATACCACCCTTCTTCGGCTTGAGACGTGCCTTGATTTCTTCAAGCGTTTCGCCTTCGCGAACCTGCACAGTCTCACCATCGCCGAGCATGGCTTCGTCAGGCGACGAAACAAGATCGGACATGGTCAACAAGCGGGCAAGGAATGGACGCAGCGCACCGAGAACAATGATCGCAAGGATGGCGAGCACGCCGATTTGCTTGATCGCGTCTTCAAGCCAGGGCGCATCAAACCATGAGCGCTCGAGTGCAGGGAG
>RFZR01000114.1 GCA_009920595.1 Alphaproteobacteria bacterium
TCATTCATTATTTCAATATTATTTGGGACGAAGCAGACGAGTTGCAAAGGCTCGCTGAATTGTCGGATCCTCGGATCAGTTTGAAAACCTCTGGTCTTTCCCCGAAGGCGACAGAGCTTGCCAATCGTCTTGCGCGCGATATCGGTGAGCTCTCCGACGAAGACCTCTCGCGACTTCTTGATGTGTTGAACGAGGCGCGCGATCGGAATCGCCCTTGACGGCGATGAAGCCGCTCTTCACACCACACTCATTCAAGGGATTCGGGTGATCACAAATGACGTCTTCAAAATATGATGTTCTGGGTATTGGTAATGCGATTGTTGATGTGATCGCTTTTACAGAAGACGATTTTCTTCTCGCGCATCAACTCGCGAAAGGATCAATGCATTTGATCGAAGAAGAACAAGCCGAAAAACTCTACCAATCCATGGGTCCCGCGACAATCATTTCAGGCGGTTCAGCCGCCAATACAATGGTTGGCGTTGCGTCGCTCGGCGGTTCTGCCTCTTTCATCGGTAAAGTTCGTGAAGATGTTTTGGGGCAAGCTTTTACCCACGACATTCGTTCGATTGGTGTTCAATTTGAAACAAAGCCTGCTTCAACCGGATTAGCGACGGCGCGCAGTTTTATTCTCGTCACTCCTGATGGCGAACGAACAATGAATACATTTCTAGGGGCCTGCCGCGAATTGGGGCCGGATGATATTGATCCCGAGACTGTTGAAGCGGCAGAAATTACCTATCTTGAAGGCTATCTTTGGGATCCTGAAGATGCGAAGGCTGCGTTTCGTAAGGCCGTATCCATTGCCCATCGTGCTGGCCGAAAAGTGGCACTTACGCGCTCATCACGGACGGAGCCATCGATGTTTTGCTCGCCAATGAGCATGAATTAAAAAGCCTTTATACGACATCCGATTTTGATAGCGCGGTGAAAGCGCTTCGAGACGAAGCTCCCTTAGCGGTTGTTACACGTTCGGCCGAGGGCTCAATTGTGATCGATAAAGAGGGAGTGGTGGCCGTTCCGGCTCAGTCGATTGATAGACTTGTCGATACGACAGGTGCAGGCGATCTTTTTGCTGCGGGATTTTTGCTCGGTCATGTTCGCGGATTCTCTCACGAAGAAGCTGCACGACTTGGTGCAATAGCCGCTGCAGAAATCATTCAACATCTCGGCGCGCGCCCAGAAACGCGCTTGAAAGATCTCGCTCAAGAAAACGGAATTACAATTTCCTGAGCGCAACCGTCTCTATGCGATGCTGAGATCCCTTTGTAAGAACAAGGTCTGCGCGCGGTCGTGTCGGCAGAATATTTTCACGTAAATTCGGAAGATTGATTCGGTTCCAAATATTGCGTGCCGTTTTTTCAGCTTCAACGTCACTGAGCTCAGCATATTTTTTAAAGAAACTTCGTGGATCGCGGAACGCTGTATCCCGTAAACGCATGAAGCGATCGACGTACCAACGCTCGAGATCGTCTTCATGTGCATCAAGATAGATTGAGAAATCAAAAAAATCAGAAACGAATGGAATGGGCTTGCCTAACTTCTGCAAACGATTGGGCAAAAGAACATTGAGACCCTCAACAATCAGAATATCAGGGCGATCAACTGAAACCGATTCTCCAGGCACTACATCATAAACAAGATGTGAATAAACGGGCGCTTCGACATGACTCTTGCCGGCCTTCACATCTGTTAGAAATTTAATGAGTGCAGTGCCGTCATAGCTTTCGGGGAAGCCTTTGCGATCCATAATGCCTTCGGCATCAAGCGCCGCATTGGGTAAGAGAAATCCATCAGTGGTGACGAGTTCTACTTTGGGAGTGTTTGGCCAACGCGATAACAGCGCTTTCAAAACACGTGCCGTTGTTGATTTGCCCGCACTTACCGACCCAGCAATGCCAATCACGTAAGGCACCTTACCATCTTCGGCGAGAAGAAAGCGCTGCGTGGCTTTAAAGAGACCTTGTGTTGCTGCAACATAGAGCGACAACAAACGCGAAAGCGGCAGATAAATCGCAATCACATCTTCAAGCGAAATCGGATCATTAAGCGATTGAAGCTTTTGTAAATCTTCAACCGTAAGCGTCATAGGTGTGTCGGCTCTCAGGGTCGCCCATTCATCACGGCTAAAAATCCGATAGGGCGAGAGATCATCGTCAGCAAGCAACAAGTCAGAGCCTGGAATAGATATGTTCATGACGAAGCAATCACTTTTGATCCGAGCGAGAGGCTTTTTCAGCCAGCCCCGATTGCTTTGTACGCGCCTCTAACTCCGCCATAACATCGGCAACAGAAATGTTAGTCGCGCGAAGAACGACTAAGAGATGATAAAGAAGATCGGCGCTTTCTTTGATAATCTCTGCTTTATCACCGCCATTGGCAGCAATAATTGTTTCAACCGCCTCTTCGCCTAATTTCTTAGAAGAGATGGTAATGCCCTTTTCGATCAGACGCGCAGTATATGACTCTTCGCTTGATGCGGCTATGCGCTCCTCAATGATTTTTTCGAGATCGGAAAGAGTAAATTTTGTCATTTAATCCATCCTCACAGCCACACCGGCAGCCGAAAGCGCTTCCTTTGCCTGCCGAATTGAAAACTCACCAAAGTGGAAAATCGATGCGGCAAGAACGGCGCTCGCATGCCCATCGCGAATGCCTTCAACCAAATGTTCTAAAGTGCCAACCCCACCCGACGCGATGACCGGAACCGATACAGAATCGGAAATTGCACGGGTTAATTCGATATCATATCCGGATTTTGTACCATCACGATCCATCGATGTAAGGAGCAGTTCACCGGCTCCAAGAGCGGCAACTTCCTGAGCATAGTGAATTGCATCAATACCGGTTGCCCGCCGACCACCATGCGTAAAAATTTCCCAGCGCGGCGGTTCATTGTTCGATGAAATACGTTTCGCATCGATAGCAACAACAATGCATTGGCTGCCAAATTTCTCGGCCGCTTGTTTCACAAAGGATCGCTCATTCACAGCGGCAGTCATGATCGAAACTTTATCAGCGCCTGCGAGCAGAAGATTTCGAATATCTTCGATGGTTCTCACGCCACCACCAACAGTCAGTGGCATGAAACAGGCCTCCGCTGTTCGCCTGACAACATCCATCAAGATTCCACGATCTTCATGACTTGCCGTGATATCAAGAAAACATAATTCATCCGCACCGGCGGCATCATAAGCCAAAGCGGATTCAACGGGATCTCCTGCATCGACGAGATCGACAAATTGAACACCTTTGACAACGCGTCCGTCTTTAACATCAAGACAGGGAATAACGCGGCTTTTAAGCATGAGCAGATGCTCCTGCCTTTGCTTTGATCAATGCGAGAGCGGCTTTTGCATCAAGTCGGCCATCATAAAGAGCGCGTCCTGTAATGGCGCCCTCAAGAATGGCGCAATCAGGTTTTGTCAAACGCTCTATATCATCAAGAGAGGCCAACCCCCCAGAAGCAATTACCGGAATCGATAAAGCGTTGGCGAGCGCCAGTGTCGACTCGATGTTTAATCCTTTGAGCAAACCATCTCTTGAAATATCAGTATAGATGATGGCCGAGACACCAGCGTCTTGAAAGCGTTGACCTAAGTCGATTGACGACATTTCTGAAAGCTGGGCCCAACCATCGACGGCCACACGACCATCGCGCGCATCGATTCCTACCGCAATATGACCTGAAAATTGTCGGGCTGCTTCACGAACAAAAGCGGGATCTTTGACAGCTGCCGTACCGATGATGATGCGTGTGATTCCGTGTTCAAGCCAATTCTCCACGGTCTTCATCGTGCGGATGCCGCCGCCGAGTTGAATCGGAATGTTGATTTCTCTTGTAATTGAGCGGATTACCTCAGCATTCACTGGCTTGCCTGCGAAGGCGCCATCAAGATCAACAATATGCAACCATTCGAATCCCTGGTCTTCAAATTGTTTGGCTTGATCGGCAGGATCATCATTAAACACGGTCGCTTGATCCATATCGCCTTGGATCAAACGGACACAACGCCCTTCTTTCAAATCGATTGCCGGAAACAAAATCACGGGGCCCACCTTAAAAAATTAGCGATCAAAGCGAGGCCCAATTTCTGGCTCTTCTCTGGATGGAATTGTGTTCCGGCAATTGTATCGCGCGCTACAAGCGCGGTGAGCTCGCCACCATAATCTGTGGTTGCCACGATGTCGGAAACGTTCTTCGCTTTCAAATGATAAGAGTGCACGAAATAAGCGTGGAGCGTTTCAGGAATATTTTCGAGCAGAGGATGCGCATGTTTGCGCAACAAATTATTCCATCCCATATGCGGGATTTTAAGCGCAGGATCTTTCGGCTCGATACGAACAGTATCGCCGGTAATCCAACCTAAGCCTTCACTTGTTTCATATTCCAGACCGCGTTGGGCCAAAAGCTGCATACCGACACAAATGCCGAGAAAGGGCCGCGAGGATTGAAACACAAATTCTTTCATCGCGTCGATCATGCCGGGAACGGCATCAAGCCCGCGCCGACAATCGGCAAAAGCGCCGACGCCCGGCAGCACAACACGATCCGCTTTCCGCACCTGTTCGGGATCGGAAGTCACAAGAATTTTGGTTGCGATTCCTTCTGCGCGCGCAGCTTGTTCAAAAGCTTTTTGTGCCGAGTGCAGATTGCCCGAACCATAATCGATAATGACCGTGGTCATAGCCGCTCATCCGGACCTGGGAATAAACCAATCACGCCCCGGCTTTGCGGGGTCCGCGCGTTTGGGCTGCTATAGGACACGGTCTCGCTTTCGTGACAGGCGTTAAGACTCTGATGCAGCGCCTCATCGTCTGTCTCGGCTTGGACAATTGTGACGAGCCGGTAGCCGCGCCGTTCGAGTGCCGCGCATAGCCAGCGCCGCCCCTCAAGCCCGACCATCAGCATAAGAACGAGTCCGACCCCGAAAGACACGCCGGGCGGCACGCCGAGACGGGACGCTCCAAACGCCAAACCCGCTTCAACGGCGAGAAGTAAGAGGGCATTCAACCAGAGTCGATTAAGGATCAACCAAAGAAGCGGCACAAAAAACCCACCCCAACTGAAGCGATCCGGCACGAGACGGCTTTTTTCTGCAAGATTGGCGCGCGTATAGGCGAGCGAAGAGGGCAGATAGACCGAATAAGTCGTCATTTCTCTCTATCCCAGAGGATCTGGCCTCAAAGAACGCCCTTGGTTGAAGGGATCCGGTCCTTCTCCCGCGCATCGATCGCAACCGCCGCACGAAGCGCGCGCGCCAGTCCCTTATAGCAGCTTTCGGCAATATGATGGGCGTTTAGGCCGTAAAGGGTCTCAACATGCAGCGTGATTCCCGCATTGATGGCGAAAGCCTGAAACCATTCCCGTACCAATTCGGTATCGAAATCGCCGATTTTCTCGCGTTCAAATTCAGTTCTAAACACCAAAAATGGGCGTCCAGACACGTCAACAGCCACGCGCGAGAGCGTTTCATCCATCGGCAGATAAGAATGGGCGTAACGGGTAATGCCTTTTTTGTCGCCCAGCGCCTCGCGAAAGGCCTGGCCGAGCGCAATGCCGATATCTTCAACCGAGTGATGCTGATCGACTTCGAGATCGCCTTTGCAAGCCACCGTCACATTAAAAAGACTGTGGCGCGCAAAAAGCGTGAGCATATGGTCAAGAAATCCAACGCCGGTCGAAATTTGGGCTTCGCCGCTGCCGTCCAGCGCGATGGATACAGAAATATCCGTTTCGCCGGTCTTACGCTTGATGCTGGCCATTCTCATTGTTTTTGTCCCGTAAAGGA
>RFZR01000115.1 GCA_009920595.1 Alphaproteobacteria bacterium
TGGATCATTGGTGGGATGTTTGTTCTGGCTTTAGGCGGTGCTCTGGCTGCGGCTTCTGTCGGACTGACCGCTTCTTCAACCATACTCGGTCTATGCGTTGCTTTTGTTGCTTTCACGCTGATCGGCATCGGCGTTGGCGCTTCAGGAACATCCTTGTTGATTTTCTTAGCAAGCCATGTCGAACGTGAACGACGCGCGGCAGCAGCCACCATCGTGTGGATTATGATGATTGTCGGATTCATTCTGACATCCGCTTTTGTCGGCCATTTCCTCGATCCGTTCACACCACTTCGTCTCGTTACGCTCGCATCGACAATTTGCGCCTTTGCATTTTTGATTTCGCTCGTTGCACTTTATCGTCTTGAGCCTCGTCAAAAACAAACATCACATATTCAATCGAATAGTGAAGCGGCAAAGCCGGCCTTTCGTGAAGCCTTTGCGCATGTGTGGCGTATGGCCGAAGCGCGCCGCTTTGCCATTTTTGTTTTCATCTCCATGCTCGCTTACAGCGCGCAGGATCTCATCCTTGAACCTTTTGCCGCACTTCGTTTTGGTTTGACACCCGGACAAACAGCGTCTCTTTCCGGCACACAAAATGGTGGTGTTCTTTTCGGAATGATTTTGGTTGGTGTTCTTGCGACCATGTTTAATCGCTATCGCTTTATGGAGTTGCGCAACTGGGTCATGCTTGGATGTTTTGGCTCCTCTTTGGCTTTGATCGGTCTTGTTGTTGCAGCACGAATGGGGCCACCATGGCCGATCTCTGCATCAGTCTTTGCGCTTGGGTTCGCGAATGGCGTTTATGCCGTCGCAGCCATCGGTTCGATGTTTACATCTGCGCGTGCTGAAGGCTCAGAGCATGAAGGGCTTCGCATGGGCCTCTTTGGCGCCGCACAAGCCGTGGCCTTTGGGTTAGGCGGTGTTGCAGGGACAGGTCTTTCCGATTTTTTCCGCATCTTTATGGATGCGCCAGAAATTGCCTATGCATCCGTTTTCGCCATTGAAGCGCTTTTATTTGTTGTCGCGGCGTGGCTTGCCACATCGATTGGTCGCAACACTGCGCATTCAGAAAATCAAAATCCGCTTGTGCTTGCAGCAGGGCATGAGATCGGCGTTGAGGGAGGTTGAGTTGACCATGAACAATCAAAGCGCCTCGGACCATTTCGATGTGGTTGTGATTGGCGGTGGCCCTTCAGGGGCTACAGCGGCGGATGATCTCGCGCGTGCCGGAAGAAAAGTTGCTTTGCTTGATCGCGCAGGACGCATCAAACCTTGTGGCGGTGCGATTCCGCCGCGCCTGATTCGTGATTTTGCTATTCCTGATGAATTGATCGTTGCGCGTGTTGATTGTGCGCGAATCGTTTCGCCTTCAGGTCGGCATGTCGATATGCCGGTTGAAGGTTCTTATGTCGGCATGGTTGATCGCGACGAATTTGATGAATGGCTGCGTGAACGCGCCGCTTCATCGGGGGCGCATCGGTTCACAGGAACCTATGAACGCTTTGAACGCGAAGGCGATGGCACGCCGCGGATCATCTATAAAAATGCGGATGGTAAGGAAGCGTCGATTGTCGCACGTCTTGTCATTGGTGCTGACGGTGCGTTGTCGAAAGTCGCGCGCGATACGATCCGTGGGGGCGATCGTATGCCCTATGTCTTCGCCTATCATGAAATTGTCAAAGCACCTGAGACACAAGATGTCGATTATGAGCCAGCGCGCTGCGATGTTTATTATCGCGGAACTCTGTCACCCGATTTTTACGCTTGGGTTTTTCCGCATGGCAAAACCATGAGTATTGGCACGGGTAGTGCGAATAAAGGATTCTCTCTGAAAGGATCAGTTGCGGAATTGCGTCGTGATGCGGGTTTCGCTTCGCTCGAAACCATTCGTAAAGAAGGCGCACCGATTCCGTTGAAACCGTTGAAGCGGTGGGATAATGGCCGCGATGTGTTGCTGGCAGGTGATGCCGCGGGTGTTGTTGCGCCGGCATCAGGCGAGGGCATTTATTACGCGATGCTTGGCGGACGATTGGCCGCAGAAGCGGTTGAAGCGTGTCTTGTCACCAATGATGCACGTGCGCTTCAATTGGCGCGTAAGAAATTCATGAAGGATCATGGCCGCGTCTTTTTCATTCTCGGCATCATGCAACGTTTCTGGTATCGCACGGATGGATTGCGTGAGCGTTTCGTGTCGATGTGTGCTGACAAAGATGTGCAGCGTCTCACATGGCAAGCCTATACGGAAAAGAAACTCGTTCGCGCTGACCCGCTCGCACATGTGAAGATCTTCTTCAAAGACATGGCGCATCTTCTTGGGCTCGTGAAACCGGCATGATTGATTTTGAACCCGGCTTTTTGTCGGCGCTTGCGGGTTCGGCAGCGGTCTCGATTCTCGTTGCGGGTGCGGGCGGTTTCATGACTGATACAGGCCCATGGTACCGCTCGATGAAATTTCCTTCATGGAAACCCCCGGATTGGGCTTTCGGTCCCATATGGACGCTTGTTCTTGTATGCGCGACCTTGGGTTCGGCGAAGGGTCTCCAAGCGGCGCCTGATGATCAAACCTACTGGCTATGCGTCGCCGTTCTTGGGCTTAACGCGGGTTTGAACATTCTCTGGAACGCGATTTTCTTTGCGCTTCGCCGACCCGATTGGGCCTTTATCGAAGTGGTGATTTTCTGGCTCTCGATTTTGGCTGTGATGTTCGTGATTGGCAGCCATGCGCCATTCGCGGCACTTTACTTTTTGCCTTATCTTTTTTGGGTTGGGATCGCGAGCCTTTTGAACTGGAAAATTGTTGTTCTCAATCGTCCCTTCGGAGCCCTCTCTCATGATTGAGGACTTTGTTGCGAGCGGTCACGCGGCCGATCTTATTCTGGTTGTTATGGTGTTTGAGGCGATTTTCTTGGGGGTTTATCTCAAGAAACGCGGGCTTTCTCGCTATATCCCCGGTTTCTGGGCCGCGCTTATTGCGGGTGCCGCTTTGGTCTTGGCGTTAAGGGCGGCGCTTACGGGCGGCAGCGTGGTGGTCATTGTGGTTTGTATGGGTCTGAGCTTTGCAGCCCATTTGATTGAGTTGGCCCTTAAGATTGTTTCCGTGCCGACTAATCCGGACTATGAGGGGCGCGCGTAAGATGATGTCGTCTGACACTCAGGCCGACTGCAGGAAGGAAATCGCGCATGTCCAGAATTCTGATCATTTCGTCACTCGCCGCCATGGTGATGGCCGCTACGCCGGCCCTCGCGGATGGCGATGCCGCCGCTGGCGAAAAAGTCTTCATCAAATGCAAAGCTTGTCACGAGAACGAGCAAGGTGTGAACAAGATTGGCCCGACGCTGAAGGGCATCGTTGGTCGCAAGGGCGCTTCGGTCGAAGGTTATGCCTATTCGGATGCTATGAAGGCGAAGGGCGCCGAAGGTCTCGTCTGGGACGAAGCCACACTCACAGCCTATCTCCCCGATCCGAAGGCCTATGTGCCGGGCACCAAAATGGCGTTTGCTGGTTTGAAGAACCCGCAAGAAGTGGCCGACGTCATCGCCTATCTCAAGACCAAGCCATAATCGGCATTTTTGAATTTACTTCATGCGGCGCGTCGCTCAGAGGTGCCGCATGAGTGATATCGAACAACGCAAACGCGATCACATTGAGATCGTGTTGTCGGGCGCGGCCCGCCACAGCGCCTCTGCCGGATTTGACGGCATCGCCTTCGAGCACAATGCGCTTCCCGAATTATCATTTAACGACATCGATCTTTCGACGCGCTTTCTCGGCAAGACGTTGAAGCTGCCTTATCTTGCGTCGTCCATGACTGGCGGCCCGGCCGATTCTGATCGCATCAATCTTGCGATTGCGGAAGCGGCAGAACAATGCGGCTTTGCGATGGGCGTTGGGTCGCAACGCATCGCGCTCGCAGGCGGGAAGTCGCATGGACTTGATCGGCGCTTGCGTGATCATGCGCCGACAATTCCCATCTATGCCAATCTTGGTGCTGTGCAGCTTGTGAATGGTATGGGCCTTGATTATGCACGGCGCGCGCTTGAAGAGATTGGAGCGGACGCTCTGATCTTGCATCTCAATCCCATCCAAGAAGTTTTACAAAAAGATGGTGATCATGATTGGCGCGGTGTTACCAAAGCCATTGCCGACCTTGTCGCGAAATTTTCCGCGCCGGTGATTGTCAAAGAAGTGGGCTTCGGCATTTCGGTTGATGTCGCGCGGCGTCTGCTTGAGTGCGGTGTGGCTGCGATTGATGTTGCGGGCGCCGGTGGCACAAGTTGGGCCGCTGTTGAAGGTCGTCGCGCGTCTGATCAACCAACGCATGATCTTGCTGAATTGTTTCGTGATTGGGGCATACCCACTGTTGAAGCCCTTGCGTCTTTGCGGGGACGTTTTCCTGATCTGCCATTGATTGCATCAGGCGGTGTGCGTCACGGTCTTGATGCGGCTAAAGCGATTCGTCTCGGTGCTGATCTTGTCGGCCAAGCTGCGGCGTTGCTCGCGCCCGCGATGCAGGGGACTGAAGCCGTGATTGCGCATGTTGAATTTTTTGCCCGCGCGTTGCGCTTGGCGTGTTTCGCGACGGGGTCGAAAGATCTGCGCGCGTTGCGTAAAGCCGCCTTGCGGTAGCGCGGGTTTTATTTGTTATTGCGTTCGCTCGCAATGACACTGTCATTCTTTTAAATAAAAAAAAGCCGGAGCTTTCGCTCCGGCTCAAGTCGCCTGGGTGGAACAACCGCTCAGGGATTGGGTTGACGCAGCTCCTCATAGTCTTTGACCATGGCCGCGCCATAAAGAGGTTTGTAGACGCCTTGGTGGCAGGTTGCGCAGTTCACTTTCGCAACATCGCCTGAAGGCCCAAGCCGCTCTTTCGGGAAGACCCCTTGGAGCGAATTGAGATAGGTTTCATTCACTTCGCTGACCATATGGATGCCATGCCATGCGGTCACACGTTGCGGACGGCTTTCAGCCCATGACGCGAATTGCCGTGAATTGTGGCAATAGGTGCAGTTCACACCGAGCGCTGTGGAGAGATGCATCATCAGCGCATAAGTGGTTTCTGTGTCATGGATCGAGGCTTTGGTTGTGCCTTCAGGCAAAGCCGTTGTGGCATTCACGCGGATATTGGCGCCTTTTGCCAAGAGCGGCGTGAAGGGGTCGTAAGTCAGAGAGGTTGTACCGACGACTTTCGACGCGAGGTTCTGGCCTTGACGGCTTGACGCCATACCGGCCGCTTGCGGCGAACCTTCATTCTTGAACCAGATATTCGCCGGAACCGGATTGCCGCGATGGCAGGTGTAGCAGGTGACGCCTGTCTGCGCGACGTGAGGTGTCCACATCGTGTTGATCGCGCGTGTCATCTGCAACATGCGACGCGCCACCACTTTCGTGTAGAGGCTGTCATCTGCCATGTTCTCTGGATTATGGCAGTAGGTGCAGCCTTGTTCAGGGGAGACCCAATTGGTGATCGCGCCCATCAAGCGATTGAATTCTTCGACATCAAGATCGCCAAGAACTTTGACGTTTTGATAGTCTTTTGAATCTTTCACTTTCACGCCCGAGAGTTTCACCGGCGGATCAGGCTCTGGTGCAACATTCGCTTTTTGGAGTTTTGCTTCCATCCGCGGATTGTTGATTTCCACCATGCCCACGCCACGTGGACCGATCTGGGTTGAGGCCATCGGGGGCCGCTCCCATGAGAGCATCATCGCAATAGTGAGCAATGTGCCCGCGATGATGCCGATAAATGCGAGTGCGTATTTCATGACGTCGCTCTCCC
>RFZR01000116.1 GCA_009920595.1 Alphaproteobacteria bacterium
CAGCAACAAAAAAGCGCATGTTCGTGTTGCAATATGTTCAGCCTGGTCTTGCCGGACTTATGGATGGATCTGTCTCAACGCTCGCACCGCTTTTTGCAGCCGCATTCGCCACGCATAATAACTGGTCGACATTTCTCGTGGGTCTTGCGGCTTCGATTGGCGCAGGCATTTCAATGGGCTTTGCCGAGGCACTTTCTGATGACGGGTCTTTGACCGGTCGCGGCTCACCATGGTTACGCGGAGGGATCTGCGGCGTGATGACGACCATCGGCGGTATTGGTCACACGATCCCCTATCTCGTCCCCGATTCGCTCCCCAATGCCTTTTTTATCGCAACCGCCATCGCCACGGTCATTGTGTTGATTGAGCTTTGGGCCATTGCGTGGATTCGCGCGAAATACATGGATACGCCCTTTTTGCAGGCGGCTTTTCAGGTTGTTGCCGGGGGCGTCCTTGTGTTTCTGGCGGGGATCTTCATCGGAAGTGCTTGACGCGGTGATCTGTCACAGGCACTGAAACATCCATGTTCCGGCTCGTCCATCTGTCGGACGTGCATTTGGGGCCTTTGCCGCAGCCGCGCGTTCGCGATCTCATCGGTAAGCGGTTTTTCGGCTATGTGAATTGGGTCGGAAAGCGGCGCGCCTTGCATGATATGGGCGTGCTCCAACGCATCATTGACGACATCAAAGCGCAATCGCCTGATCACATCGCCTGCGCGGGCGATCTTGTAAACATCGCATTGCCCGACGAATTTGTTGCCGCAACGCGGTTCATGGAAAGCCTGGGTGATCCGTCGCGCGTGAGCCTCGTGCCGGGCAATCATGATGCCTATGTCGGCTCATCGCCCGCTGATATCGAGAAATATTGGAGTCGGTGGATGACAACCGACTCCGGTCGCTTTGAAGGCTTTCCCTATATTCGTCTGATGGGGCCACTCGCTCTTGTGGGCTTGAATTCGGGTGTGCCGACATCACCCTTTATGGCGACCGGATGGATGGGTGAAAAACAGCGCAAAAATTTTCACAGCGCCATGGCATTTCTAAAAAATCAGGGTCTTGCGCGCGTGGTGATGATTCACCATCCACCCTATCAGGGGGGCGCCACATTTGGCCGAACGCTCACGGATGCGTCGCGCTTTGAAAAGATCATCAGCGAGACAGGTGCCGAGCTTATTCTGCACGGGCATAATCATGTCTCGTCACTCGCTTATATCAAAGGGCCTGAAGGTCGCGTTCCTGTGATCGGCGCACCTTCGGCATCAGCGGCGCGCGGAAGCGCTACTCATCGCGCGGGTTATCATATTTTTGATTTTGATCGGACCGAGACAGGCATCAAAATAACGGGCCAGACGCGCGGCCTGTTAGAGTCAGGTGAGATCGGCGCTGTCGGCACGATCACATTCAAACTATGATTTTTTGATCGCTTCAGTCGATCACTAACGCTTTAGCGCGCGCCCAAATATTCAGTGAGCACTTTGATGTGAGGGACGACAACATTGTCCCAATTCAAATAGGCATAAAGGCCAATGATGCCGAGTGCGAGACCAATCAGAAATGATCCAAAGGATGAGCCGCGTTCGTTACGAACAATCTCGGTGACAACCGGCATGGCGGTGATCGTGTCCTTTTGAACCTCAAGCTCAAGCGGTTTGCGTTCTTCAGGCAGAGATTCAAATGATAAAGCGGAGGCAATCGCGCGCTCACGTTCAACGAGGCGGCGACCTAAATAATTTGTGACCGCATTCGCCATCACCTGAACATCATCGCTCTCGCCTAAAAGTTTGCGACCATCGGGCGAGTCCATCAAAAAGCGGAAGCTGCGCCGATCGCGGCTCATTTCAACAAAGGCAATCATATCGACATAGAAGCGCGGACGATCTCCGGGCACGAGACCATGATCAAACAGATCCGCTTCGCGCGGCAAAGCATGAAGGACGGGCTTTAACACGTCCCTTAAGGCTTCAAGCTTCGACTGTTCGGCCATGCGCAAATCATGAACGGCATTCGAGCGTTCGGCGACTTCAAGGCGCGCCCGGCGCACCGCGTCCGTCAAGGAGATCTCACCTTCGCGCTGATCAGGAGTCTTGTCTATGGACATGGATGTCCCTGCATTTCCAATAAAACTGCCGCAAACTACGAAATGCGGGGGGTTGGGTCAAAGTTTTCAGAAACTCAGTAAGGTGATTTTAGGGGATGACGCGGTGATTTGACGCAAAATCACGCGGTGGGGCTGTTTTTCTCTTGGCCCCCTGTTGGCAAATGCCTAAATACCCGAAGCTTTCCTCAAACTAAGTGATCTGGCCCCATGACCTCACTCGCCACGCTTCTTGCTTCCGGTAAACCCCTTGTCGCCGATGGTGCCACGGGAACCAATTTGTTCGAAATGGGTCTTGTCGCGGGGGAAGCGCCGGAGATCTGGAATATTGATGAGCCCGACCGCATCAAGGCGCTGCATCAGGGGTTTGTTGATGCTGGTGCCGATATCATCCTGACGAACAGTTTTGGTGGCAATCGCCGTCGTCTGATGTTGCACAATATGCAAGATCGCGCGCGCGAGATTAACAAACTCGCGGCATCACATGCGCGCTCTGTGGCTGATAAAGCTGGCCGCCCGATTGTGGTTGCGGGTTCGGTTGGCCCCACAGGGGATCTCTTCGCGCCGCTTGGGCCTTTGACAGAAGAAGAAGCGGTTGAGGTTTTTGTCGATCAAATGCTTGGCCTCAAAGAGGGTGGAGCGGATGTCGCATGGATTGAAACCATGTCTTCGATTGAAGAGATCCGCGCCGCTGCGCATGCCGCGATCAAAGTTGGTTTGCCTTACACATTCACAGCGAGCTTCGATACTGCCGGTCGCACGATGATGGGCATCACGCCGGAAGGTTTGGTTGAATTCGCAGCGACGCTTGATCCGAAGCCTTTGGCAATTGGTGCGAATTGCGGCGTTGGCGCATCCGATCTTGTCATGAGCATTCTTGGCATGACCGCGAAGGAAGCGGGCATTCCGATCATCGCGAAAGCCAATGCCGGCATTCCGCATTTCGTTGGTGATGTGATCCATTATTCCGGCACGCCGGAGCTGATGAGTGATTATGCGTGCCTTGCGGTCGATTCCGGTGCGGCGATTATTGGCGGCTGCTGTGGCACAAGCTTCAAACATCTCGCGTCAATCAGTAAAGCGGTGCATTCGCATCACAAGGCCACGCGCCCTGATGAAGCGAGTGTCATTGAAAAGCTCGGACCGCTACAAGCGCCACCTTCGAAAAATGAGGGTGGTGGTGAACGTCGCGGACGCAGACGGCATTGACCATCAAAATTCAAAACGGGGAGGATCGCATCATCCGCCTCTGTCCTGTGACAGTGGCGGAGCCGGATATTCATGATCCGTCGAGCGATGCGCGCCGCCTTGTGAATGCGCTTGAAACCGCAACAGGATTAAACGGCATCGTCATCGATCTTGGCGTTTTAAAAATCCTGCAAAAGACATTACGACAAGGCCAATGGCGCGTGACAGCGGCGTTGAACGGCATTCGTGTTGTCGCACTTTATGCCGGAGAAAAAGCCGATATTTATGGCGTCGCGTTTGATATTGGCGCCGGCATGATCGAAGCGGTGCTTTGCAATTTGAGTGATGGCAAGGAAGTTGCGCGCACACGCATGATCAATCCGCTTGTGCGTTTCGGTGCAGATCCCGTTAATCGCATCGCATCGGGTATGAACAAGCCCACTGACATTCCGGTGATGCGCGATGCCTTGCGCAACGCGCTTGATCAACTTTGTAGCGAACTTGCGAGCCTTGCAAAGATCGAGTGCTCTGAAATTGCAGACGTTGTGTTTGTTGCAGATCCCGTTTGCCATCATCTACTACTCGATCTTGATCCGATTGAATTGGGCGGTGCGCCTTTTACCGAAGCGATTTCCGAACCGCTTGAAGTGAAAGCGAGCGAGATTGGACTTAAAATAGCGCCTGATGCTTTTGTTTACGCCTTGCCCTTAATCGCACATCATGTCGGCAGCGATTTGTCGGCCGCTGCTTTTCATTGTGCCGTTGCCGGAAAAAATGTGGCCACATTGCTCATCGACATTGGCACGACAACAGAAATTCTCTTAGCCGCCAATGGTAAAATTCTCGCGGCTTCTCCTCCTGCGGGTGCGGTGCTCGAAGGCACGGGCATTGAAGCGGGACGCCATATTGTCGAGGGCGCCATTGATCACTTACAGATTGATGCAGTCACATATGAGCCGCGTTTTCACGTGATTGGTGTTGAAACATGGTCCGATGATCCGCGCTTTGCCGAGCAATCTGATGCGGTTCAGCTTGGCGGGTTGTGCCGCTCGGGTCTTATCGATGCGCTCGCTGAATTGCGCCTCTCAGGTTTGCTCGGTCGTGATGGCGCGTTAAAGGCCGACATGGCCTCTGCAACAAAAAGACTTCGTGAAGAGTATCGGTCCTATTCCTATTTGATCCGTGAATTCGAGCCGCGTATCGCGATGACGCAGCATGATATTCGCGCATTGCAAATGTCGAAGGCTGCGGTGCAGGCCGCTGCGCGGATTTTGATGAAGCAGCTGGAGGTCACAGAGCTTTCGCGTGTGATCCTCACATCGGGCACCGGCCCCGCGATCGACCCGCTCCGCGCGGGTGTGATCGGGCTCTTTCCCGATTGCGAAGCGGCACATTTAAGCTTTGTCGAAAATGCCGCTTTTGAGGGCGCAAAGGCCGCTTTGATCAGCTCCTCTGCTCGCACTGAGATTGGCGCACTCGCCAAGCGGATCAAAGTTGTTGAAACCGTGCTCGATCCCGATTTTTCCTCTGAACAGATTGGTGCGACGGGACTTCCCCATGCGCGGCTTGCTTTTCCGAAAATCGGTGCGGCGCTTGATATTCCTGATAATGAGGACCGTGCGGCCGAGCGTCGCGGCGGGCGGCGCGTTCGCTCATAGCTTCATCTAGAATTGATATATTCGTTTTTGCCCCTCTCGCGCTAATCATTGGGGCAAGAGTTTTGAGCGAGGTTAGCTATGGAAACCGTGACTGAAGGAACCCGTGAACGCCGCCGCGCCGGACGTGGTGCCGAGCGGAGTGCCAAAGCGCCAAAAGCGCCGCAACCGCGGCTGCCCTTTGCGCCGGTAGAACTCGCAAACGCGGAACAGCTCGAGCGCATCCATCAGGCCTCGCTGAAAGTGCTCGAAGAAATCGGTATCGAAGTGCTGCATGATGGCGCGCGTGTGATCCTCAAAAAAGCAGGCGCGATTGTTGATGAAGAAACGCAACGTGTCCGTTTTCCGCGCGATCTTGTCGAATCGAAAATTGGCCTCGCGCCGAAGAGCTTCATTCTTCATGCGCGTAACCCTGAAAACAATGTTGTGATCGGCGAGAACGCTGTCGCTTTCGGCTCCGTCGCGAGTGCGCCGAATGTGGCGGATCGTGACGGCGGTCGTCGTCCGGGCAATCACAAAGACTATCAAAATCTTTTGCGCCTCGGCCAAACGTTAGATGCTGTGCAATTCTGGGGCGGCTATCCGGTCGAGCCAGCAGATATTCATGCAAGCGTACGCCATCTCGACGCGATCTATGACATGCTGACATTGAGCGATAAGCCGATCCACGCTTACTCGCTCGGCGCAGAACGCAATCTCGATGCGATTGAACTCGTGCGTATCGCGCGTGGTGTTGATGATGCGACTCTTGATCGTGAACCGTCGGTGTTCACCATTATCAATTCCAATTCGCCGCTCCGTCTCGACATTCCGATGATGGAAGG
>RFZR01000117.1 GCA_009920595.1 Alphaproteobacteria bacterium
ATCCGCGCTCACTTGAGAGCAGTTATGCAGACGAGAAAATCCCTCTTTACAGCGGCTTCTGAAAAGCTAATGACATGATCTTGAAAATTGTCTTCACAACCAGGAAAGGTCTTATCCCTTTGGTGAATTCAACGCTTTTTGCGTTGCACAACCCTTCCCTTTCCGATCAAGACGCCTATTAAACGCTGCAACAAGCTGCGGATGACATCAACAAACCCAAACCGCACACAGGTGGACCTCTATTATGACCGCAATCAAAGTGACCGGCGCGCTGAAGCCCCGTTATGAAGAAATCCTGAGCCATGATGCGCTCGCTTTCCTTGAAGCCTTGCATAAGACGTTTAACGCCACGCGCTTGGCCCTTCTCGAAGCGCGCCAAGAACGGCAGAAGAGTTTTGATAAGGGCGCATTGCCTGATTTCCTCGCAGAGACAAAATCGGTGCGCGAAGGCGCTTGGACGGTTGCGCCACTCCCCGCCGATCTTCTTGATCGCCGCGTCGAGATCACCGGACCGGTCGATAAAAAGATGATCATCAATGCGCTGAATTCCGGCGCACGCGTGTTCATGACCGATTTCGAAGATGCGTCATCGCCCACTTGGGCGAATATGGTTGAGGGCCAGATCAATCTCAAAGATCTTTGGGCCGGCACGCTCGGCTTCACGGATGAAACAACCGGCAAAGCCTATGCGGTGGGCGCCAACCCTGCCGCATTAATGGTGCGCCCGCGCGGCTGGCATTTGAGCGAGCGCCATGTGCTTATTGATGGTGAGCGCATGTCGGGTTCGCTCTTCGATTTTGGACTTTACGTTTTCCATAATGCGAAGACGATGATCGCGCGCGGTAAAACGCCTGCATTCTATCTGCCGAAAATGGAAAGCCACAAAGAAGCGCGTTTGTGGAATGACGTATTCTCATTCGCTGAAGATCATCTTGGTCTGCAACGCAGTGCTTTGCGTTGCACGGTCTTGATCGAGACTCTTCCTGCAGCCTTCGAGATGGATGAAATCCTCTATGAAATGCGCGACCACATCATCGGTTTGAATTGCGGCCGCTGGGATTATATTTTCTCTTTTATCAAGCGCCTTGGCACAAATCCGAATTTCCTCACACCGGATCGCTCGGTGATGACGATGGCGTCGAATTTCTTGGCGGCTTATTCACTGCTGCTGATCAAGACCTGTCACCGTCGCGGTGCATTCGCGATGGGCGGAATGGCAGCGCAAATCCCCGTCAAGGGCGATGATGCAGCGAATGAGACCGCATTCAACAAAGTGCGCGCGGATAAAGAGCGCGAAGCGTCAAATGGTCATGACGGCACATGGGTCGCACATCCCGGTATGGTAAAACTCGCAACCGAAGTCTTTGATCGCTTGATGCCTTCACAAAATCAAATCGGCCGCCAGCGTGATGATGTGGCAATCACGCAAGCCGATATGTTGTCGCTTCACAAAGGCGAACGCACGGAAGCGGGCTTGCGCGAAAATATCCGCGTCGGTGTACAATATATCGAAGCGTGGTTGCGCGGCCGTGGTGCAGTGCCGCTTTATAATCTCATGGAAGATGCGGCAACTGCCGAAATCTCACGCGTTCAAATCTGGCAGTGGATCCATCATGGTGCGGCACTGAATGATGGCCGCAAGGTCACGCCTGCCCTCTTTGAAAGCGTATTGAAAGACGAGATGGAAAATATTCGCAACGCGCTCGGCGCATCAACCTATGATGCAGGTCGTTTCCCAGAAGCCATCAAGCTCTTCTCGGATATGTCGCTTGCCAAAACTTGCGCAGAATTTTTGACGCTTCCAGCTTATGAAGTGATCGATTGATCCCATTGTCTCCCTAATAAAAAACGCCGCAGCCTCACCCGCTGCGGCGTTTTTATTTTTATTCGAATTAATATTGAACGCCGCGCGTCAACGCGCCATCGATCACAAGATTTGTGCCCGTTGTGAACGAGGATGCGGGACTCGCCAAGAATACAACGCCACGCGCAATTTCTTCCGGCGTTGCCATGCGACCTGTCGGGTTAAGCCGCAAAGCTTCCTTGAACAAATCCGGAAGATTATTTTCGATATATTCCCACACACCGCCTTTGAAATAGGTGTTACCGGGAGAAACCGAATTTACGCGGATCATCTTTGGCGCAAGTTTGAAAGCCATCCCATGGGCATAATGAATAAGCGCCGCTTTAAAGGCACCATAGGCCGGACCGGTGAAATCAATCTCGCGACCTGATACGCTTGAAACAATCGTCACCGATGGTGCTTTTGACTTTTCTAGATAAGGCAAAGCCGCATTCACAAAGCGCACTGTATGCAACATATCGACTTCAAATTCTTTGCGCCACGCTTCTTCATTGTCTTCAACGGCGAGTGCGGAAACATTCGGCACGATGATATCAACGCCGCCAAGCGCTTTGGCGCTTTCTGCGATCCATGTTTCAAGTGCGTCTTTGTTGCCCACATCGACCGAATGACCAAGCGCCTTCACGCCTGACTTTGTAAGATGTGCAACAGTTTCATCAACAGTCGCTTTATCGCGCGCGCAGATTGAAACATTGGCTCCTTCTTGAGCAAAATAATCAGCACAACGACGACCAATGCCTTTTGAGCCACCGGAAATTAAAACATTCAAACCTTTTAACCCGAGATCCATAGTCTCTCTCCCTTGCTTTATAAGAAATCGCTTCGGATGATTTACTTGATATAGGCTTTGAGCATCGATGCGCCGAGCGAATATTTCGGATCAACCATATTGCCGACACGAATACGGCCCGCTTGCGTGGCCAAGAAATAGGCTTCGGTTTCATCAAAGCCATAATCAGCTTGCATCCAGCGAATGAGATCGCGATAGGCCATGCGCGCAGCATCTTCCATCGGCCGTGCGCTGCCAATCGACATGATCATCTCTTCGGTTTCTAAACGCACACCGGGGATTGACCATCCTTTGATGAGGTCCACTTGAAATGTCGCCGTTGCAGGCATTTCAACAGCCACGCCGCATAATTCACCATCGCCTTGGCGTGCATGACAATCGCCAACAAAAAGATATGCGCCTTTCGTCTGCACAGGGAAATAGACAATCGCACCCGGTGCCACATCTGGCAGATCCATATTGCCCCCCCAATAATCAGGTTGCAAAGACAAGACCGCTTCAATCTCGGGGCTTACGCCTAATGTGCCAATGAAAGGCTCGTAAGGAAGCGTGACGCGTTTTGAAAATTCGACACCCTTCGATGTCACTTTCATTTTCTTGACGACTTCGGGAAGAGGCTTGTTGAGCATCGCCGTTGTTGATGTGCCTACAAGTCCGCCAAATTCCGGGATCAAAGCTGTCGTACCAACAGGTTGCTCGCCACGCGGTTCAATTGAATGAATATGAACCGCAAGCACATCGCCCTTCTCTGCACCTTTCACAAAGATCGGACCATTCTGGGGATTCACATAAGGAAAATTCAAAACTTTTGAAGGCAAATCTTTGGTGGTTTTGATTGCACCGCCAAAAGCATCGCGTGTTTCAGCGGAAACAATATCGCCGGGATTGATCGTCAGAACCGGCTTTTCATAAGGCCCATAGACATAATGATATTGGCCTTGTTTCTTTTCTGTGAGCGCGTGTTTTTTACCGGGCTTACCTTTGGCGACGCCTTTGCGTCCCATAAAGGATGATGCAATCCAACTCATGAGTAGCCTCCCTCCCGCTGACCGCAGATCAATGATCCTCGCGAGAATAGGGGCGTTCGTCAACGCAGGCGGGGTTTACAAAATGTCACACCTTCTTTCAGCCTGAAGACAGCGGTTAACGATATGCGATTGACAAAAAAGATGCCGGCTCCCTTCCGGGAAACCGGCATCAGTCAAAGAAACGGCGCACACAAAAGGGGGAGGAAACGCCGCTCCCAATTCACTATCCCGCTGAGCGAATGGTCTCCGTTACCAATCGACCAACCAATTCCGCCGCTTCAACTTGCGGCAGATGCCCAACATGATCCAAGCGATTGAGCGCTACATTGCCTGGCACTTGATCCGCCTGATCGGACGGAATGATTGCATCACGACGTCCGATGATCGCCCGGCACGGGCCATCATAATGACGAAGCGCATCGATGATCGAGAAGAGTTGTGTTGAGCCTTCAAACACCGCCCGTGCGGCGGCTCGTTGAGCGCTCACAAGCGCTTTATCTTCACGCGCAGTCAAAGTGGCGCGCACAAAAGCTTGCGGCAAAGAGGCTGGCACATGAACGAGACGCTTCATCCACGGCGTCAAAGCGGCTTCTGTTGAGGCTTCAAGGAAGCCTTCGATGAAATGGCCATCAATGCGCGGGCCCAAACCGGCAGGCGCAATCAAAGTCAGAGAGCGCACATCAATATCGCCGCGTTCAGATACGGCCGCAGCCAAGGCCGCTCCAAGTGAATGTCCAACGAGATGGACGCGCTTATGGCCTTTCGCGAGCAGAGACGCCGCAACATCGGCGGCCATCTGTTCAAAGCCTGTTGCTGCCTGTGCAAGTGAACCACCATGACCCGGAAGATCAATACCGATCAACGGATTGCCAATGGCGAGCTTGGGCACAAAAAGACGCCAAGATGAAAGATCGGATCCGAACCCATGAATGAACACGACAGGATGGCCCGTTCCCTCACGCAAGGATTTTATCGTCAGTGATGATTGACCTTTAAGAGCGGCACCACGCTTCACACGCGTACCGCCTGAAGCGAGTGCTGATTCAACATCACGCAACACCACAGCACCATAAGGGCCCGAACCCGCAACGCTTGAAAGTTCAAGACCGGCTTCAGCTGCAATCCGACGCGCTAAGGGTGAGGAACGCAACACGCCTGCTTTTCCCTGCGGCGCGAGTGCTTGCGGAGCAGCAGGTTCACTCTTCTTCGGGGTAACCGATGGTGCGGGTGACGCTGCTGCAGGCGCCGCAGCGGCCTGTTTCTTGGGTTCAGACGAAACGGTCTCGCCTTCTTTCCCCAACACAACAAGTGGTTCAAGCACAGTGGCCGTATCACCAACTTTATAGGGAAGTGAAATCACAACACCCGATGAAAAAGCTTCAACTTCAAAGCTTGCTTTTTCGGATTCAACTTCAGCAACGATATCGCCCTTTTTCACCTTATCGCCAAGCTTCACATGCAGTGCGACAACTTTGGCTTCGGTGAGGTCTTGTCCGACCTGTGGGCAAAGAATGGAATCGGCCATGTCTTCCTCTCTCAGGCGGCGTTCAAACGTGCGCTTTCAATCGCACGCGCCACAAAATCAACCGTCTTGCGCGTTGCACCGGCAAATTCAGCAGCGGTCGCAACGAAGGCGGCAAAATTCTTGAATTCTTCCGGCGCCATCCCATCGAAATCATAGGCCTGACGGAAATACGGAATTTTACGAAGCTTCTCGATCAATTCGGGCGAAGCGTCTTCATCAATGGCTTTCGCGTCGAATGCGGGAAGACGATCCTCTGCCTTCATCAATTGCTCGATGTAAGAAGGAGGGCATGTATAAACAAAATCTCCGCCAGCAATTTTTTCGATATGCCAACTCGAGGCCGCTTGCCCTGGGCCCCCATCATTCACGCGCATCGAACATTGCAGCATTTTTGAAGGATGGTTTTTTTCTTTGCCATAACGATAAGCGCGTTTCAGCACAGCCATTTCACCAAGCAATATTTCTTCAGGTGAGAGCGTGATACCACGCGCTTCCGCCTGCGCTTTCAAATCGCCAATATTGCCAAGACGCGCTGACATATGAGT
>RFZR01000118.1 GCA_009920595.1 Alphaproteobacteria bacterium
ATGTAAGCATCAACCGTTTCCATGAGCTTCAAGATTGCATCATGGCCGATTTCAGGACGCTTGCCTTCGAGCGCGCACACAGCCGAGCCCTTGGTGATCGGAATATCGTCGCCAGGGAATTCGTATTTCGAGAGAAGCTCGCGGATTTCGAGTTCAACGAGTTCGAGCAATTCAGCGTCGTCAACAAGGTCAACCTTGTTCATGAACACAACGAGAGCCGGCACGCCAACCTGACGAGCAAGAAGAATGTGTTCGCGAGTCTGCGGCATCGGGCCGTCAGCAGCCGACACAACGAGGATCGCGCCGTCCATCTGCGCGGCACCCGTGATCATGTTCTTCACATAGTCGGCGTGGCCGGGGCAATCGACGTGCGCATAGTGGCGGTTCTTGGTTTCATATTCGACGTGTGCGGTCGAAATTGTAATACCACGAGCGCGCTCTTCCGGAGCCTTGTCGATCTGATCATAGGCTGTGAAGGTTGCGCCACCAGCTTCAGCAAGCACTTTCGTGATCGCTGCTGTCAGCGACGTCTTGCCGTGGTCAACGTGACCAATCGTGCCGATATTGCAATGCGGCTCTGCGAGAAGGACCGAAGCGTATTAACGTAACCAAACATGTTGGCGAGCGGCACCATCGCATTGATGACGATCGCGTTGCCGCGCATGTCTTGGCCTTGGATCTGACCACGACGACCGGTGAGATCGCCAATGACTGAACCCGTATAGTCTTCCGGTGTCACGACCTCGACCTTCATGATCGGCTCGAGCAATACCGGTTTGCACTTTTGCAGCAATTCGCGGAAGCCTGCGCGCGATGCGATTTCGAAGGCGAGCGCCGACGAGTCAACATCGTGATAAGCACCATCGACGAGTTGCACTTTCACATCGACGATCGGGAAGCCTGCGAGCGGGCCTGAATTCAACACGCTCTCGAGACCCTTTTCGACGCCCGGGATATATTCCTTCGGCACCGCACCACCGACGATCTTCGATTCAAATTCGTAGCCCTTGCCCACTTCATTCGGCTGAGCAACAAGCTTGATGCGCGCGAACTGACCCGAACCACCCGACTGCTTCTTGTGGGTGTAATCATGTTCGCCAGCTGTCGTGATCGTTTCACGATAAGCCACTTGCGGCGCGCCAATATTCGCATCGACTTTGTAGGTACGACGAAGAATATCAACTTTAATATCGAGATGAAGTTCGCCCATGCCCTTCAAAATCGTCTGACCTGATTCTTGATCGGTCGAGACGCGGAAAGAAGGATCTTCTGCAGCGAGTTTCGAAAGCGCAACACCGAGCTTTTCTTGATCGGCCTTTGACTTCGGCTCAATCGCGATTTCGATGACAGGCTCAGGGAATTCCATGCGCTCGAGAATGACGGGCTTGCCGAGATCGCAAAGCGTATCACCTGTGCGCACTTCTTTGAGGCCTGCGAGCGCGACGATGTCGCCGGCATAGGCTTCCTTGATGTCTTCACGGTTATTCGCATGCATCAACAACATGCGGCCGATACGTTCTTTCTTATCCTTCGTGGAATTCAACACAGTCGTGCCCGCTTCCACTTTGCCGGAATAAATACGGCAGAAGGTGATCGTGCCAACGAAGGGGTCATCCATGATCTTGAAAGCGAGCATGGAGAACGGATCTTCATCCGAAGGATTACGAACGGTTTCTTCTTCAGTCTTGAAATCAATGCCCTTGATCGCTTCACGATCGAGCGGTGACGGAAGGTAATCGACAACCGCATCAAGAAGCGGCTGAACACCTTTGTTCTTGAACGCTGAACCGCAAAGCACAGGATTGAACACGCGGCCAATCACCGCCTTACGGATGAGGCTCTTCAAGGTTGCTTCATCAGGCTCCTTGCCATCGAGATAAGCAGCCATCACATCGTCATCGAGTTCGACGGCAGCTTCAACAAGCTTTCCGCGATATTCTTGAGCCTTGTCAGCGAGGTCAGCGGGAATTTCTTCGTCGCGGAATGTCGCGCCGAGATTTTCGTTGTCCCACACAACGGCCTTCATGCGAACGAGGTCGATGATGCCTTTGAAATCGGCTTCCGAACCAATCGGCAACTGAATGCAAACAGGTTTACCAGCAACGCGTGTGACGATTTCGTCTTATCCATCTTGTTGACGAACACGACGCGCGGAACATTGTATTTGTCAGCCTGACGCCAAACGGTTTCCGTCTGCGGCTCAACGCCTTGGTTGCCGTCGAGAACGCACACAGCGCCGTCGAGAACACGAAGCGAACGCTCAACTTCAATCGTGAAGTCAACGTGGCCGGGCGTGTCGATGATGTTCAAACGCTTGCCGTTCCAGAATGTCGTGGTTGCAGCGGACGTGATCGTGATGCCACGCTCCTGCTCCTGCTCCATCCAGTCCATGGTGGCTGCGCCATCATGCACTTCGCCAATCTTGTGCGACTTGCCTGAATAGAAAAGGATACGCTCGGTCGTCGTCGTCTTGCCGGCGTCGATATGCGCCATGATACCGAAGTTGCGGTAGTCGGCGATGGCATGGGAACGGGGCATTGCTTCGTCCTTGCGGCGTTAAATTCGGGTTACCAACGGTAATGCGAGAAGGCGCGGTTCGCTTCCGCCATACGATGTGTGTCTTCGCGCTTCTTGACGGCGCTGCCGCGATTATTCGCAGCATCCATCAACTCAGCGGAGAGACGATCCACCATCGTCTTGTCATTGCGACCGCGAGCGGCAGCGATGAGCCAGCGAATAGCAAGCGCCTGACGGCGTTCTGATCGCACTTCAACGGGCACCTGATAGGTTGCACCACCAACGCGACGCGAACGCACTTCGATGGCCGGAGCCACATTGTCGAGTGCCTGACGGAACACTTGTAAAGGATCGGTCTTCAGCTTGGCTTCGACCGCTTCAAGCGCACCATAAACGATCGACTCAGCGACCGATTTCTTGCCGTCATACATGACGGAATTCATGAATTTGGCGATGACAACACTATGACGACGGGACATGGTTTTCTCTCCGCCTTACTTCGGACGCTTCGCGCCGTATTTCGAACGGCGTTGCTTACGGTTCTTGACGCCCTGTGTATCAAGGACGCCGCGGATGACATGGTAACGGACACCCGGCAAGTCCTTCACGCGGCCACCGCGGATCGCGACGACGGAGTGTTCTTGCAGGTTGTGGCCTTCACCCGGAATGTAACCGATCACTTCAAAGCCATTGGTCAGGCGCACTTTCGCAACTTTACGAAGCGCCGAGTTCGGCTTTTTCGGTGTCGTCGTATAGACGCGCGTGCACACGCCGCGCTTTTGCGGGCAGGCTTGCAGTGCCGGAACCGTGTTCCGGGCCTTTTGAGGTGACCGCGCCTTGCGGATCAACTGGCTGATGGTCGGCATCTTTGCTCGTTCCAGTCCGTGATCGAACCCGACAAGTGTCGGATTCTTAAGTGAAATTCGTGGTTTCCATTCTGCACATCGAAATGCGCAAAACGAATTCACGCCTCGGGACGAAAGCCCCTTGGCGCGAAAAACTTCCCAGAGGACCACGGTTACCCGCGATCATGGCCCCAAATTAACGACCTTTTGGCCGGTGGAGAGGCGACGGTGTCTCGATGGATCCCGGTTTGACGCTCAAGGCACCAAACAAAACAAAAGCCATCGACGTCCGTCGAAGTGGGTGTTCTCTACTCACCCCCCCTACCCCCGTCAACCCCTTTTTACCGGATAATTGAAACAAACAAGGATTCCGGCAGCCCCGCTCAGGCTTATCGCTCCCGTCCGATCAAAAAAGGCCGCCCGGAGGCGGCCTTTTAAAAGATTATGGAACCAAAATACTTGGCCGAAAGCTTATTCAGCCGCCGCCGGACCTTCAATCGATTCCTGCGCAACGATGAGCTCGTCGCGCTTGGTGGCAATCTGGCGAATCCGCGACATGGTCGCGCCTGTGCCAGCCGGAATGAGGCGGCCGACAATGACGTTTTCCTTGAGACCTGCGAGATCGTCCGACTTACCATTGACGGCCGCTTCGGTGAGCACGCGGGTGGTTTCTTGGAACGACGCTGCCGAGATGAAGGAGCGGGTCTGGAGCGACGCCTTGGTGATGCCAAGCAGAACGGGGTGACCCTTGGCTGGGCGCTTACCGTCCGCGATAAGACGCTCATTGACCTCGTCCATTTCGACCTTGTCGACCTGTTCATTGGCCAAGAATTCGGAATCGCCCACTTCGTCGATTTCGACCTTCTGCAACATCTGACGCACGATCACTTCGATATGCTTATCGTTGATCGACACGCCTTGCAGACGATAGACTTCCTGGATCTCATTCACGAGATAGGCGGCGAGTTCTTCGACGCCCTTAATCGCCAGAATGTCATGCGGCGCGGGATTGCCGTCGACGATGTAATCGCCCTTCTCCACCACGTCGCCGGCCTGCAAGTAAATATGCTTGCCCTTCGGTACGAGATATTCAACCGGATCCGATCCGTCATCAGGAATGAGCGAAATGCGGCGCTTGTTCTTATAGTCACGACCGAATTGGATCGTGCCTGATGTTTCGGCAATGATCGCAGCTTCCTTCGGACGACGCGCTTCAAAGAGTTCGGCAACACGCGGCAGACCGCCGGTAATGTCGCGTGTCTTTGCGCTTTCCAAAGGAATACGGGCGAGAATGTCACCGGCCTTGATTTTTGAGCCTGGATCAACCGACAAGATCGCATCGACCGGCAAAAGATAACGAGCCTCGCCGCCGCGCGGGAGTTTCAAAATCTTGCCCTTCGCATCCATGATCACAATCGCCGGACGCAAATCCGCCGAACGTGTGTTGGTGCGATAATCGATAACAACGCGTTTCGTGATGCCCGTCGACTCGTCGGCCGTTTCAATAACGGACGCGTTTTCGACGAGATCTTCATATTGCACCGTGCCCGCCACTTCCGTGACGATCGGACGGGTGTAAGGATCCCAATCGGCCAAACGCTGACCACGCTTCACGGTATCCCCATCATCAACGCGCAAACGCGAACCATATTGCACGCGATGTGTTGCGCGCTCGGTTCCATCAGCGCCGACAATGGCGATTGAAATGTTGCGACCCATCGCGATCAAATCGCCATCGGAGTTCTTCGCAACATTCTTGTTACGCAGTTCAATCTTGCCATCGAAATTGCTTTCGATGAAGGACGTATCCGCAATCGTTGCCGCACCACCGACGTGGAAGGTACGCATCGTCAACTGCGTGCCTGGCTCACCAATCGATTGCGCGGCAATAACGCCAACCGCTTCACCGATATTGACCGGTGTGCCACGCGCAAGGTCGCGACCATAGCAGGTGCCGCACACGCCATTCGGCGCTTCGCAAGTGAGAACCGAACGGATCTTCACTTCTTGAATGCCGGCAGCATTGATCGCATCGATATGATGTTCTTCAATCATCGTGCCTTTTGCAACGATGATCTTGCCCTCTTGATCGGTGAGATCTTCTGCCGCTGTACGACCCAAGATGCGCGTTGCGAGCGAGGCAACGATTTGACCCGCGTCAATGATCGCACGCATCTTGATGCCGCCTTCAGAACCGCAATCACGAACCGTGATGATCGAGTCCTGCGCGACGTCAACGAGACGACGTGTGAGATAGCCTGAGTTCGCTGTCTTCAACGCGGTATCCGCGAGGCCCTTACGAGCACCGTGGGTCGAGTTGAAATA
>RFZR01000119.1 GCA_009920595.1 Alphaproteobacteria bacterium
TCATCGTGCTCTCGGTGATGAACGGGTTTCGCAAAGAATTGCTCGACAAGATAGTTGGCATTAATGGCCATATATTTGTCGGCGCCATCGATAAGCCGCTTACAGATTACTCCGAATTATCCTCGCTCTTTGAAAAAATTCCGGGTGTGAGTCTCGCTTTGCCTTTGATTGAGGGGCAAGCGCTCGCTTCATCGCAAGCAAGCGCGTCGGGTGTACTCGTGCGCGGTGTTCGTGAGAGTGATTTACGCCGCATTCCTTCAATCGCTAACAATATCAAACTTGGCGCGCTTGATGGGTTTGACAAGGCGTCGGGTGTGGTGATCGGCAAACGGCTTGCCGAACAACTTTATCTGCGTCCGGGCGATAATATTACGTTGACGGCGCCACGTGGCCCGCAAACGCCTTTTGGTACGGCACCACGGATCAAATCCTATCCGATTGCCGCGGTCTATGAAATCGGCATGTCAGAATTTGACTCGACCTTCGTTTATATGCCGCTTCCCGAAGCGCAATCCTATTTCAATCGTTCAGATGACGTGAGTGCGATTGAGATTTTTCTCGTCAATCCCGACCGGATCGATGAGACGAAACTTGCGATCCAAAAATCAACTGAGCGTCCGATCTTTTTGACCGATTGGCGGCAACGCAACAAAACTTTTTTTGGCGTTCTCGAAGTTGAACGTAATGTGATGTTTTTGATTTTGACTTTGATCGTACTTGTCGCAGCGTTGAATATTGTGTCCGGGCTTATCATGCTTGTGAAAGACAAAAGCGCGGATATTGCGATTTTGCGCACGATGGGCGCTACGCGATCATCCATCTTACGGGTGTTTTTAATCACGGGCGCATCGATCGGTATTGTCGGCACGCTGGCGGGGTTCGGCTTAGGGCTCATTGTGGCGATGAATATCGAGACGATCCGCGCCTTTTTATCTGCGGTCACAAAAACCAATCTGTTTCCGGCAGAATTTTATTTCCTCTCTCATTTGCCTGCTGATGTTGATGCGCGTGAGGTGATCACTGTCGTGGGAATGGCATTGCTTTTATCCCTCATCGCGACGCTATGCGCGTCTTCACCCCGCGTTGATCCCGTGCTTCTCATGTGGAAGATCGAGCGCCGCTTTGTCGATGCGGAGCAAACGCTCAACATCATTCGCGGTGCGGATCTCGCAATTTGGCCCGGCCAGTCTGTGGCGCTGATTGCGCCCTCAGGCACTGGCAAATCAACCTTGCTTCATATGGCAGGTCTTTTGGAAAAACCTGATGCGGGTGAAATCTATATCGGTGGCACCGCGACCTCGACGCTTGATGATAAAGCGCGCACGACAATCCGTCGGGAAACGCTCGGCTTTGTCTATCAAGCGCATCATCTGCTCCCCGAGTTTACAGCGCTCGAAAATGTGATGCTGCCGCAAATGATCGGCGGACTTGATCGGGGGGAGGCGCGGCTGCGTGCGGCGGACCTCTTACGTTATCTCGGACTTGGCGAGCGTCTCACGCATCGGCCATCGGAATTGTCAGGCGGTGAACAACAACGCGTGGCGATCGCGCGTGCGGTGGCTAATCGTCCGCGTGTGCTTCTTGCCGATGAGCCGACAGGTAATCTTGATCCGGCGACATCGGAACGTGTGTTCATCACATTGCTTTCGCTGGTGAAGGCGACGGGGCTTGCGGCCTTGATCGCAACCCATAATCTTGAATTGGCGCGGCGTATGGATCGTCGCGTGACACTCCGCGATGGCCTCGTTGTCGAACTTGATTAGCGCTCCTTTAATTCATTTTTAACCATCAGAGTCGGCATCCAAAAACATCCCTTGCAATGAGAACAAAACAAGAACATTATCTCTCCATCGACAAAACATGGAGGTTTTCATGCTTCGCTCTGTCTTTGAAGATGTAACGGAATTGGCCGCACTCGCAGCCTTTTTGGCCACAATTTATGCCTGGTCAGGGATCTTCGCCTGAGTTTGTCCACGGCGGGAATGGTGCTTCATCTTGCCTTGGCCTTGATCTTCAAGGCATGAAGCATAGGGTCGTGGGAGCAGATAAGAATGGCGCGCGTTTTGGAAGAAGTGGGCTTTGTCCATCTCCATGTCCATTCTTCCTATTCGCTGCTTGAAGGCGCGCTCAAGATCGATGACCTCAAGAAACAGGCGCTCGGCGACAAGATGCCGGCGCTGGCACTGACCGACACCAACAATCTTTTCGGCGCTTTGGAATTTTCCGAGAAGCTCTCTGGCGCGGGAATCCAGCCGATCATTGGCGTCGAGCTGTCGATTGATTGTGGGGATGAGCCGCAGTCCCGCGCGGGTGTGTCGGGTCAAAGTTTTCCTTCGCTCGTGCTGATCGCGGCCTCGGAAGTTGGCTATGACCATCTTATGGCGCTTTCATCCGATGCCTATCTCAAACCGGAATCGGGGGTGGTGGCGCATGTTTCGCTCACCGCTCTTTCAAACCGCGTTGAGGGGGTGATCGCTCTCACTGGCGGTCCCAAGGGACCGCTTGATCGGGCACTCGCCGCGGGACAGAGGGAGCTGGCTGAAGAGAGATTAAAGGCGCTCAAAGCGCTTTTTGGTGATCGGCTCTATATCGAACTTCAACGCCATGGGTTGCCGGAAGAAGAGCGCGTTGAACCCGCGCTTCTCGATCTTGCCTATCGTTATGATGTGCCTCTGGTCGCAACAAACGAACCCTATTTCACCAAGCCGCAAGCCTATGAAGCGCATGATGCGCTGTTAGCAATTGCCGAAGGGCGTTTGATTTCAGACACCGAGCGGCGTCGAGTCACGCCGGATCATTATTTTAAAACACGAGCGGCGATGAAGAAGCTTTTCGCCGATCTGCCCGAAGCGCTTTCGAATACAATCGAGATCGCGTTGCGCTGCCATTATCGGCCTGAAATGCGCAAGCCGATTTTGCCGAGCTTTGCTGATGGACAAGAAGGCGAGGCTCTTGAATTAAAAAAGCAAGCGAAAGCGGGTTTGAAAGAACGTCTTGCTGTTCATGGTCCTGCCGAGGGGTTGACGGAAGACGATTATCGCGCGCGTCTTGATTTCGAACTCTCTGTGATCGAGCGGATGAAATATCCGGGTTATTTTTTGATCGTCGCGGATTTCATTCAATGGGCAAAGAAAGAAGGCATTCCTGTGGGTCCCGGTCGTGGCTCGGGTGCAGGATCGCTCGTCGCTTATGCCTTGACGATTACAGATCTTGATCCGCTGCGTTTTGGGTTGCTCTTCGAACGCTTTCTGAATCCAGAACGTGTATCGATGCCGGACTTCGATATCGATTTCTGTCAGGATCGGCGTGACGAAGTCATTCGCTATGTGCGCGATAAAAATGCCTTACGGCCAAGTCGACAAGCTCACGAAACTTGTGCCGCAAAATCCTGCAAATCCTGTAACGCTTGAACAAGCGATTGCGACCGAGCAAAGATTACGCTCTGCAGCCGATGAAGATCCAACCGTCAAGCGCCTTTTGGATATGGCCTTGATGCTTGAAGGGCTTCATCGCCACGCGTCAACACACGCGGCGGGTATTGTGATTGGTGATCGTCCGCTTGAACAATTGGTGCCGCTCTATCGCGATCCGAAATCCGACATGCTTGTCACCCAATTCAATATGAAATGGGTTGAATCAGCGGGACTCGTGAAATTCGATTTTCTCGGTTTGAAAACACTCACCGTTTTGCAGAAGGCGGTTGAGTTATTGCAAAGCCGTGGGGTCAGTCTCGATCTCTCCACCATTCCGCTTGATGACACACGGACTTTCGACATGCTCGGCCGCGGTGAGACGGTTGGTGTGTTCCAGCTTGAAAGTGCGGGTATGCGCAAAGCGCTTGCAGACATGCGCGCGGATCGCTTTGAAGATATTATCGCTCTTGTGGCGCTTTATCGCCCGGGCCCGATGGCGAATATTCCGGTCTATAATGCGCGTAAAAACGGCAAAGAAAAGCCGGACTATATTCACCCGAAACTCGAAGTCTCTTTGAAAGAAACATACGGTGTCATCATCTATCAAGAACAGGTGATGCAGATTGCGCAGATTCTTTCCGGTTACTCGCTTGGTGAAGCCGATCTCTTGCGTCGCGCGATGGGCAAGAAGATCAAAAAAGAAATGGACGCGCAGCGCGAGCGTTTTGTTTCCGGTGCTGTTGAGCGCGGCTTGGATGAAAAAATCGCGGATGAAATTTTCGATCTTCTCGCGAAATTCGCCGACTACGGATTTAACAAAAGTCACGCCGCTGCTTATGCGCTTGTCGCCTATCAAACCGCCTATTTGAAAGCAAATTATCCGGTTGAGTTTTTGGCGGCGTCCATGACGCTTGATCTTTCAAACACAGATAAGCTTTCGGAATTTCGGCGCGAAGCACAACGTTTGGGTTTTCGCGTTGATCCGCCCTCGATCAATCGTTCAGGCGTGACCTTCGAGGTTCATGCGGATGGTGATGGGCAATTGTCCATTCGCTACGCATTGGCGGCGATTAAAGGGGTAGGCCAACAAGCGGTTGAGAGTCTCGTTGCAGCGCGTGGAAAACAATCATTCAAAGATCTCTCTGATCTTGCGCGCCGGATCAACCCGCGACTTGTCAATAAAAAGACTCTCGAAAGTCTCATCGCTGCTGGCGCGCTTGATGAATTAGAAAAAGATCGCGCGCGCGCTTTTGCGGCTGTTGATCAGATCTTGGCATTGGCCAATCGTTCGCAAGATGAAGCGAGCGCGGGGCAGGGTGATATTTTCGGTTCAATGGGCGAGAAGGAATCTTTGCGCATTCCGCCGCATAAGCCGTGGCTCGCTTCCGAGCGGTTGCAGCGTGAATATGATGCGATTGGCTTCTTCCTGTCGGGCCATCCGCTTGATGATTACGCTTCGATTTTGAAACGGCTTAAGCTTCAAACCTATACTGAACTCGCGCGTGCCGCACGTGCGGGCGCGCCTGCAGGGCGGATTGCGGCGACCGTTCTTGACCGCACAGAGCGCCGGACAAAGTCGGGAAGCAAAATGGGTATTCTCGCCCTTTCCGACCGAACGGGTCATTTCGAAGCGATCATTTTCCAAGAGGGCCTCAATCATTATCGGGACATTCTGGAGCCCGGTCAGGCCGTAATCCTGATGGTTCAGGCGCAGGTGGAGGGCGAGGATGTTCGTCTTCGCATCAATGGGGCCGAACCCCTTGAGAAGGCGGCGGCAAAGCTTCCGTCGGCGCTTCGCATCACAATCGGTGATGAAAAAGCCATTCCCGAGGTCGCAAACGCGCTCAAAAACAAAGGTGACGGCGAAATCTCAATCATAATTCCGGTTGAAGGGGGCGTGCGAGAGGTCGAAATGAAGCTCTCGGGTCGGTTTCAGGCGACCCCGCAGGTGGCTGGGCTTTTGCGCACTTTGCCGGGGGTGCTTTCCGTCGAGCAGGCCTGATTTTACGTCATAAATCAGCGGTTTCGACCTTGCCAATTGGGGTTTGGCCCAGTATACGACCCCCCATCACACATGCGGGAATTATGGCTTTCGGGCCATTTCCGGTGGCTGTCCATGGGGGCGGTCCACATCTCCCGCAGAGGACATAACCGGAGAATACACAATGGCTTTGCCAGATTTTTCCATGCGCCAATTGCTTGAAGCCGGCGCCCATTTCGGTCACCA
>RFZR01000120.1 GCA_009920595.1 Alphaproteobacteria bacterium
ACCGGACCCGGACGTCCGTTCGACGCAACATAAAAAGCTTCGTGCAGAATGCGCGGCAAATCCTCGACCGAGCGCACGAGATAATTATGCTTCGTACAATGACGCGTGATGCCAACCGTGTCGCATTCTTGGAACGCGTCGGAGCCGATAAGATGGGTCGGCACCTGACCGGTGATGCACACTAGCGGAATGGAGTCGAGCATCGCATCGGTCAAACCGGTCACCGCATTGGTCGCACCGGGGCCGGAGGTCACGAGCACGCAGCCGACTTTGCCAGAGGAGCGCGCATAGCCTTCAGCGGCGTGAACAGCACCCTGCTCATGGCGGACAAGGACATGTTTCACTTTATCCTGATGAAACATCGCATCATAAATTGGCAGAACCGCCCCGCCGGGATAGCCGAAAATATGCTCGACCCCCTGATCTTGGAGGGCCTTGATCACCATTTCCGCACCGCTCATCGTCTCTGTCATCGTCGTCTCTCCGTGCCGGCCCGTTTGGGAAGTCTGGGGTTCGGCTTTATGGCAATAAAAAACCCCCTGTTCGGAGGGGGTCGGTTAAGCGCCAGTCTCGGGATTAACGGATCAAAATCCGCCCCGCTCCTGACGCCCCATAACTACTACAAGAATCTTGCGCACCGCGCCTCTCCAATGAATTTCGCGCGGGAAGCTAAGCCGGAAGACGCGGATCGTCAAGGGGGTAACGGACCACTGCCGTCAGCCCTATCGACGATTTGATTGCCTATCGAGATGCGCGCGCAACACGTCATTGATCCGCGTCTGCCAGCCTGGGCCCTCTGAACGAAAGGCAGAAAGCACATCGGCATCGAGCCGGATGGTCGTTGAAACCTTGGGCTCATCCAAAGGCGGCCGCCCGCGTCGAACAGGGACTTTTGCAAAAATTGCCTGCCATTCCGGCGTGGAAAGATCCGGCGCATCATCAGGATCTTGCCAGTCGCTTTCCAAATTTTTCTTGTTCGCGCTCATTGGCCTTCCTCAAGCTGATAATGCGACGCGCTCCCGCGCGCATACTCCAAACCACGACAACCATACGATTATTCAAATACCCAACCGTTATGAAGCGTGTTTCATCGTAAATAACGCGATCATCTTCAGCAGTCGTATGTGCAGTTTCGAAGACCCGAAAAGCGTGAGCCATATCCAAGCCACGCTCTAAGAGCGTCCGTCGGCGCTTTTCAGGATCAAATTCAATTTCCATTTTTTGTAGTAACAATAATTGGAAATGTCAAGGAACTTGTTGATCCAAGAAGAGCTCGCATTCGAAACAGCGTCTACAAACCGACGGATGCAAAGCGCTTAGCTACAACTCAATTTGTACCTCACCCACACCTCCGCCTCCTCCGGCTTCACCCAAATAAAATCGGGCGCTTGGTGACGGAACCAAGTGTGTTGGCGTTTGGAATAGGCGCGCGTGTCGGCTTTGCCTTTCTCGATCGCCTCTTCCATCGAGATATCGCCGTTAAGCGCACGGATGATGCCGGGCACGCCATGGGCGCGCATCGCTGGCAAAGCGGGATCAAGCCCGCGCGCGGCCAGCGCTTTCACCTCCTCAAGTGCTCGCGCAAGAGGTCACGATCCGGAGCGAGGAAAAGCGAAAGCACCTCACCTGAGTTAAGCGCCGCGCCGCCCCGCTCGGCATGGAAGGAGCGTAGGGAGCGGCCTGTCGCCTCAAAGACTTCGAGCGCACGCAAGATGCGTTGCGGATCTGTAGGGCGAAGATGCGCCGCCGTTTCGGGGTCGCGCTGGGCGAGCCGCTCATGAAGCGCTGCCGGATCGCGCCCCTCAGCCCAAGAGCGGAGTTCGGCCCTGATCTCGTCAGGCACGGGGGGAATGTCGGAGAGCCCCTCGGTCAGCGCGCGGAAATAAAGCCCCGTCCCGCCAACAAAGATTGGCAACTGGCCTTGAGCCTCAGCGGTCGCAAATGCCGCCGTTGCATCCGAAAGCCATCGCGCCACAGAGTAATTCAGTGCGGCGTCCACAGTTCCGAAGAGGAAATGAGGCGCCCTCGCCATTTCTTCGGCAGTCGGCCGCGCGGTTATGATAGAAAGATCACGATAGACCTGCATTGAGTCGGTGTTGATGATCGCGCCGCCGAACCGGTCCGCGAGGGTGAGCGCAAGCGCTGTCTTGCCGCTGGCCGTCGGCCCGGCAATCAGGAGCGCGCGATATGGTTTCGATTGACCCATAAGGACCGATTTCTGATGAGTGATTTCGTTGCGACCCTTGTCTCTCATCCCGACAAGGCCGCCCTGTCCGATGCGCTGCTTTCGAAACTTGCGCAAGCCCTCCCTGAAAACGCGAAAGTGATCAGGCTTGATGGCGCGATTGCCATCGACATCGTGTTTGCGGCCGAGACCGCCAAAGCCGCTGCGGCGTCCCTAGCGCCGCTTGAAAAGGTTCTCAGCAGCAAACCTGTGGATGTGATCCTGCAACCGCTGGCGGGGCGACGGAAGAAACTCTTCATCGCCGATATGGATTCCACCATGATCGAGCAGGAATGTATCGACGAACTTGCCGCCGAATTACGCTTAAAGCAAAAAGTCGCCAAAATCACCGAGCGCGCGATGAAAGGCGAACTTGATTTTGAACCCGCGCTTCGTGAACGCGTCGCGCTTTTGAAGGGACTTGATGCGGGCGTCATCCCGAAAGTCATTTCAAACCGCATCACTCATACATCCGGCGCACGCACTTTGATTTCCACGCTGCGTGGCCATGGTGTTTATACGGCATTGGTCTCTGGCGGATTCACTTTATTCACTGAACCCGTGTCACTTGCTATCGGCTTTGACGAGCATCGCGCCAATCGGCTTGAAATTGAAAATGGCAAATTGACCGGTCAGGTCATGGACCCCATTCTCGGGCGTGAAGCGAAAAAATCTGCGCTGATCGAATTGCGCGATCTCTTTTCCTTGCAAGAGCATGAGACGCTCGCCATTGGTGATGGCGCCAATGATCTTGATATGATCAAAGAAGCAGGCTTGGGCATCGCGTTTCACGCGAAGCCCGCTGTCGCCGAAGCAGCCCATGCGCGCATCAATCACGCCGATCTCACAGCGCTTTTATACGCACAAGGCTATTCGCGTTCGAGCTGGATTGAGTGATCCATTACTCCAAAGGCAGCGCGACGAAGCGGACATCGCCTTGATTATTTGCAATCAAGAACAAGGCCGATTTCTTGCCTTCTTTCTTCAACGCCTCGACGCGTTTCAAAAGATCATCCGGTGCGGACACTGTATCTTGTTGCACCTCAACAATCACATCGCCAGCAGTCACGCGCTTCTCAGCAGCCGCCGCTGAGGGATCGACTTTCACAATCAAGACGCCTTTAACGCCCTCTTTGATTTGAAACCGTTTGCGCAATTCATCCGTGATGCTTGAGACTTCAAGACCGAGCGTCTTTTTCACTACAGGCTCGGTCGATTTTGGCGCTTCGCCTTTCGCGAGTTTTTCACCCTCTTCCAACCGACCCAAAGTGACGCGAATGGTTTTTTCTTTACCCTTCCGCATAACGACCACATCGACCGCCTTACCAACAGCGGTTTGTCCCACAATGCGCGGCAGATCGCGTGATTCTTTTATTGGCTTGCCATCAAACGTAACGATCACATCGCCCGGCTCAATGCCTGCGGCTTTTGACGGGCCTTTATCATCAACACCCGCAACAAGGGCACCACGGGCCGTTCCTAATCCTAAACTTTCGGCAATCGTGTCATCAACACTTTGAATGCGCACACCCAACCAGCCACGACGTGTTTCCCCAAAAGCAAGCAATTGTTCAACAATCGGTTGCGCAAGACTTGAGGGAATTGCAAAGCCAATGCCGATCGAACCGCCCGATGGTGACAGGATGGCCGTATTAATACCGATCACTTCGCCTTCCATATTGAAGAGCGGTCCACCCGAATTGCCTTTGTTGATCGCCGCATCAGTTTGTAAATATTGGCCATAGGACTGATCGGAGATATCGCGATTGCGCGCGGAGATAATGCCCGCCGACACTGAACCGCCAAGGCCGAAAGGATTGCCGATCGCCATGACCCAATCGCCGATTTTCTCATCGTCGGAATTGCCGAATTTAACCGCCACAAGCGGCTTTTCGGGCTTCACACGCAAAACAGCCAGATCGACTTTCGGATCTTTGCCGACAACTTCGGCTTTGAGTTTTTTACCATCATTGAAAATGACGGTGATTTCATCGGCATCGCCAATCACATGATTATTGGTGACAACAATACCCGATGAATCAATCACAAAACCTGAACCAAGTGACGAGGATTTGCGCTGCGGAATCTTTCCGCCATTGCCGCCATTCGGACCATTCGGACCCAAGAATTCATCAAAGAATTCTTGAAACGGAGAGCCTGGCGGAAATTGCGGCATCGGCACGCCATGTTGCGTATCAGCGGGTGCTGTTGTTGCGGCTGAAATATTCACCACCGCATCCATCACTTTTTCAGCAAGACCTGAAAGAGACTCAGGCCCGCGCGCTTCTGCGCGTTGCCCCATGACGAGCACAAGCAATGTGACGAAAACAATTGCCCGCGCCGCATAACCCATAAACGCAACTTTCCGCATTAGCGCCATCATCACGGTCACTCCGTCAAACTGAAAAAGAACCGGCGGCTTTTTGCCGCCGGATCATTTCTTCTCATTCAAATCCGCCCGAAGGGGCACTCGCAAAGGGCATCTTGAAGAAGCGCATAAACTCCGATTCAGGGCTCAACACCATTCGTGTTTCGCCGGAACGGAAGGATTGCTCATAAGCCAAGAGCGACCGGTAGAAGGCGAAGAATTCCGGATCCTTGCCATAGGCTTCTGCAAGGATCTTGTTCTTCTGTGCGTCACCCTCACCGCGCACTTGCTCGGACTTCTTTGTCGCCTCAGCGCGCAAAACCACCACATCACGATCCGCTTTCGCTTTAATCGCTTGCGAGAATTGCGAGCCTTGCGCGCGAATATCCGCCGCTTCACGCTGACGCTCTGTCTGCATGCGTTGGAAGACCGCCTGAGAGTTCTGTTCTGGCAAATCCGCGCGGCGCAATCTCACATCGACAATCTGAATGCCCAAGCCTTTCGACTGTTCATTCACATCATCACGAATGCGATGCATCAAACCCGCGCGATCCGCACGCACCACAGTTGAGAGCGAAGCATCTGCGAGAATTGTACGCACCGTCGAATTGACGATCGAGGTCAAACGGATATTCGCCCCCGCAACGCTGTTCACGCTTTGATAAAAGCGCAACGGATCGGTGATGCGATAGCGCGCAAAAGCATCAACCACGAGACGCTTCTGGTCCGACGCAATCACTTCTTGCTGCGGCAATTCGAGGTCGAGAATGCGCTTATCAAGCGTGATCACATTTTCGATGAAAGGCAGTTTGAAATAAAGACCAGGTGCTGTGATCGGCGCGCGCGAGATGCTGCCGAACCGGAACACGAGCGCTTGTTGCGTCTGTTGAACGATGAAGGTCGACGACAACACGACAACAAGAACCACAAGGAGAAGGATGCCTCCCACAAATCGAAGGGTCGAGCTCATTTGGGCGCTCCTGCTTTTTTCTGGAATTCACCGAGCGGCAAATAAG
>RFZR01000013.1 GCA_009920595.1 Alphaproteobacteria bacterium
ACGCCCAAACCCAGAAATGCTACTTTTGCCATGTCGCTCACTCCGATTGGTTCGACCGCTTACGCGTTAGGCGAGCATATGGACCGACAGCGCGGCGCGGGCAAGTGATCTCATTTACGCGGCTCGCGATTGACCCCGCTGGGCAGCGCGCTCATAAAGCGAACAGAGTTTCGAGGGAGATAAAATCGTGGCGAGTGAACAGGACATCCGCAATGCGTTGTCGGTTTTGAAAGGGCCGGATGGAAAAACGCCTTTCTTGCGTTCGGGTCTTTTCGGTGGCGTTTCGATTCAAGGTGACAAGGCCTATCTCTCTTTGATTGCTGATCCCGCTCAGGTGAAAGCACTCGAGTTGTTGCGTACCGAAGTGGAGCGCGCGGTTCTCTCTGTTAAAGGCATCGACAAAGCGCTTGTGACGTTTACGGCCGAGCGTCCGCCGCAAGCCGGTGCCGCGCCGGGTCCGCGCGCGCAAGGAGCGAATGCGCGCGCGATGATTCCGGGTGTCAAACACATCGTCGCGGTCGCGTCCGGCAAAGGCGGTGTTGGCAAATCCACTGTATCAGCCAATCTCGCTTTGGCACTTGCGGCGCAAGGGATGAAGGTTGGCATTCTTGATGCGGATATTTATGGCCCGTCACTGCCGAAACTTTTTGGCATCAATCGCAAGCCTGAAATTGATGAGAATAAAATCATGCAACCTCTTGAGGCTTTCGGCCTCAAAGTGATGTCGATTGGTTTTCTCGTTGAAGAAGAAACGCCGATGATCTGGCGCGGGCCGATGGTGATGTCTGCCCTTCAACAAATGATGCGTGAGGTGAATTGGGGCACGCTTGATATCTTGATTGTCGATATGCCGCCGGGCACGGGGGATGCCCAACTCACGATGGCGCAATCAGTTTCACTTGCCGGCGCGGTGATTGTCTCCACGCCGCAAGATTTGGCACTCATTGATGCACGGCGCGGCATTGCCATGTTCAAACGTGTTGAAGTGCCCATTCTGGGACTCATCGAGAATATGAGCTTTTTTCTGTGTCCTGAATGCGGCACGCGTTCGGATATTTTTGGTCATGGTGGTGCACGCCATGAAGCCGAGCGTTTGGACGTTCCCTTTTTAGGTGAAGTGCCTTTGCATATGGATATTCGCGCGCTCTCTGATGCAGGCACGCCGATTGTTGCGAAAACACCCGATGGTCCGCATGCGAAACTCTTTCTCGATATCGCAGCAGCCGTAAAGACACGTCTTGAAGGTGGCGTGGTGCGTCAAGGCCCGAAGATTGTGATCGAGTAAAAGGTCGAGATCTATGGTTGATGTAAACGCACCTGCCTCCGCCGATATTGTGATTGTTGGCGGCGCGGTGATGGGGTCTTCGGTTGCCTATCATCTTGCGAGTAATCCGAATTTTAAAGGTCGCGTTGTTGTTATTGAAAAAGATCCAACATACACGAAATGCGCGTCTGCGCTTTCTGCTGCATCGATCAGACAGCAATTCTCAACAGAAGTGAATATCAAAATTTCACTCTATGGCATTTCGTTTTTGCGCAATATTAGCGAGCATTTGTCGATTGATGGTGAAGCGCCTTCTATTGATTTGCATGAAGGCGGTTATCTTTATCTTGAAACAACACCAGGTGCGCCGGTTCTTACAAACACGCATCAATTACAAACCGCGCTTGGTGCCGATATTGTTCTTTATGATCAAAGCGCCCTGAAACAAAAATTTCCATGGCTTTATGCGGATGATGTTGTTGCTGCTTCGTGGGGCCGAACCGGGGAAGGCTGGTTTGACGGCTGGGGCTTGATGCAGGCTTTTCGCAAAAAAGCGCGTCATCTCGGCGTCACCTTTATTGACGGTGAAGTCGTTCAGATCGAACGCAGCGGAGCCCGCATTGAGGCGGTCATCTTGAAAGATGGATCACGCATTGCCTGCGGTGCGGTTTTGAATGCTGCGGGGGCTTCGGGTGGTCGCGCGCTTGCAGCGCTTGCCGGTCTTGATATTCCCGTTCATGCGAAGAAGCGTTGTGTGTTTTCATTTCATTGCAAAGGCGATGTGACGGATGCGCCTTTGCTGATTGATCCGACAGGCACATGGTGCCGCCCTGAAGGCAAAAGAACAGCTGAGGGTCAGCAATTTATTTGCGGCGGATCGCCGGGCGAAGAAGATCCTGACTCACAAGAATTTGAGGTTGATTGGTCGCTCTTTGAAGACATCTATTGGCCTTCATTGGCTGCGCGCATTCCTGCCTTTGAACAGATCAAACCGGGTCGCGCTTGGGCGGGTCATTATGATATGTGCGCGCTTGATCATAATGCCATCATTGGTCGTGCGATGGGCTATGATAATTTTTATCTTGCCAATGGATTTTCAGGGCATGGTCTTCAGCAAAGCCCCGCGATTGGCCGCGGCCTTGCCGAACTGCTCATTCACGGTGCGTATCAGACGCTTGATCTCTCTGCGCTTGGCCACGCGCGTGTGGTTGAGAACAAGCCTTTGCATGAAGCCAATGTGATTTGAGCGATTTACCGCTCTAAATCTTTGAGCCGTGGCGGGTTAGAGCCTTTTTGCTTGCATGTAAATGCCGCCGCGCGCACAGCGAAAGACAACCATTTCGCGATCGCGCTCTGTGTCCACGCAACGGGCGTCGCGCCAAGCGCGCCATCGCGCTCCATTGCAAAAAGCAAAGCTGACATGAGACTGTCACCAGCGCCGACTGTATCTCCAATGGTGATTGCAGGTGCGGGGACAATCAAATGATCTTTTGCGGTGAACGCTTCCGCACCTTTGCCGCCGCGCGTCAAGATGACGAGCTTTGGACCAAGCGCAAGCCAATTTAGAATCGACTCATGCGGTGCATGATCCGGATAAAGCCATTCAAGATCTTCTTCGCTCGCCTTTACTATATCGGCAAGCGCAACACGCGCCTCAACATCGATGCGCGTTTTACCGCGATCAGGCGTGATCATCGGGCGGATATTGGGATCATAACTTGTTGTTCGTTTGCCGCGTGCGGCTGCAAACGCATCGAGAACGCTATGCGCCATAGGGCCGAGAATGGCTGCGATTGATCCGGCATGAATATGCGCAAGATCATCAGACCAAGGGAGTGGAAGCGGTGCGGGCTCATCAAAAGCGGTACCGCTCAGCGTAAAAACATAACGCGGCCCGCTTTCTTTTGTGCCTTCTTCAACAAGCGCTGTGGGGCTTGGTTTGTTGACGATGGCCACACAGGACAGATCAACGCCATCGGCTTCAAGCGCGGCTTTGAAACGTTGACCATCGGCATCATGTGAAAGCGATGTCGCAATGCTCACTTTGGCGCCGAGACGACCCAACCCGATGGCAACATTATAGGGCGAACCACCGAGTACAGCCTCGCGCCCGTTTGGTCCGGGCACGAGGTCGATCAGCGTTTCACCAATAACAAGAAGTTTCGTCACAACCGATCAACCAGCGAATGTGTAAGCCGTTTTCACCGTGGTGTAGAATTCTTTCGCATAAGCGCCTTGCTCACGTGGACCGTAGCTCGAGCCTTTGCGACCGCCGAAGGGCACATGATAATCAACGCCTGCGGTTGGTAAGTTAACCATCACCATACCGGCTTCCGAATTGCGCTTGAAATGCGTGGCGTATTTGAGGCTTGATGTGCAGATGCCGGCCGAGAGACCAAATTCCGTATCATTGGAAATTGCCAGCGCGTCGTCGTAGTTTTTCGCACGAATGACAACGCCCACGGGACCAAAGATTTCTTCACGCGCAACACGCATCGTGTTCGTGACATTGGTGAAGAGTGCAGGCTGCATATAAAAGCCCGGTGTTTCACGATTCAAGAGTTCACCACCCCAATGCAAAGTTGCACCTTCGCCCTTACCAATATCGACATAAGAGAGATCCTGATCAAGCTGGCTTTGATCAACAACCGGTCCGATATGCGTGCCTGCTTTCAAAGCGTTATCGACAACAAGACCCTGCATGCGTTCGGTGAGGGCTTTGACGAAAGCGTCATGAATGCCCTCGGTCACGATCAAACGTGACGACGCCGTACAGCGTTGGCCGGTCGAGAAGAACGCGCCATTCACCGCGCATTCAACCGCCGTCTTCAAATCCGCATCATCAAGAACAACGAGCGGGTTCTTTCCACCCATCTCAAGTTGCACCTTCTTCATCGGCGATGAAGAAATTGCAGCGGCCGCAACTTTGCGACCTGTGTTCACTGAGCCTGTAAATGTGATCGCGTTTACATCCTTATGATCAAGAATGATTTGCCCCACTTCAGAACCGCGTCCCATCACAAGATTTAAAACGCCCTTCGGCAATCCGGCGCGATGCAGAATATCAACAAGCGCCCATGCCGAACCTGGAACAAGGTCAGCAGGCTTGAAGACAATTGTATTGCCATGCGTGAGCGCAGGCGCAATTTTCCATGCGGGAATGGCAATCGGAAAATTCCACGGTGTGATCATACCAACAACGCCAACCGCTTCACGCGTCACATCAACGCCAACACCCAGCAAAAAAGGCAAAGATCTGTCCGGCGCGGGTAGCTTCACCAATCCCTTCAGGAAGCGTCTTGCCTTCTTCGCGCGAGAGCAATTTTCCAAGCTCATCCTTACGCGCCAAAATTTCATCCGATGCCTTTTTCAAAATCTCGTAACGCTCTTGCGGCGTTGTACGCGACCATGCGGGGAAGGCGGCTTTCGCTGCTGCAATCGCGTGTTCGGCCTGTGCCTTTGACGCACGCGCATATTCGCCGACAACATCATTCGTGTCCGAAGGGTTGATGTTCTTTGTGACGCTTGCGCCGTCGACCCATTCGCCCGCGATGAGATTTTTGAAATGCTCGGTCATGATGATGTCCTTACGCGATAAAAAATTTGGAAAATCCGATAGCAGATTTTTTGTTACTGAACAGCTAGATCAATCCGCGCTTGGCGAGATTGCGCATGAGATGTGATGTGCCGAAGGTCCAGGGCGCGCAATCGGCGGTCGAACGCATGCGATTGATGATCGCGCCGAGCTTCGGCGAGGAGACGGTGACGATATCCCCCGTTTTGTGTGTAAAGCCTTTCCCGGGCGCATCGCGATCTTTAATCGGCGCATACATTGTGCCTGTGTAAAGCACGGCACCGTCCGGATATTGGTGATGGCTATTGAGCATCTGTCCGGCGAGGTCCGCAAGGTCGCGGCTGATTTTCGTGAGTGAGGACGAGCCTTCAAGCGAGAAGCCCTCAGGCCCGTCGACTCGGACGGTAACCACCGCATGGCGGAGATCGTCGAGCGAGAAACTATGATCGAAAAAACGCATGAAGGGGCCGGTGACGGCCGAGGCGTTGTTGTCTTTGGCTTTACCGAGCAGCAACGCAGAGCGGCCTTCAACATCACGTAAATTCACGTCATTGCCGAGCATGCCGCCGATGATTTTTCCCGTTGAGGCGACGATGATGACCACTTCCGGTTCGGGGTTCGACCAGTTCGAAATCGGGTGCACCCCCGCATCCGCGCCCGTGCCGACAGCGGCCATGGGCGGTGCTTTCGTGAAGATCTCAGCGTCAGGGCCAATGCCAACTTCAAGATATTGGCTCCAGGCTCCTTGAGCGACGAGAACCTCTTTGAGCTTCATCGCATCGGGGGAGCCAGCCCGGAGTTTTGAGAGATCATCGCCGATTAGCGCGGTGATTTCGGTCCGGAGCTTTGCCGCCGCCTGATAATCACCCCGCGCCTTCTCCTCGATCACGCGTTCGAGCATTGAAACCGCAAAAGTTACGCCCGCTGCTTTGATGGCTTGCAAATCGTTCGGCGCGATCAGCCAAGGCTTTGAGGGGTCACGCCCATCAGGCGGCGTATTGGCCAAAAGCTCCTCAAGCGGCCCGAGATTTTCGCCATGGGCGACGCGTAAAGCGGCGGCAGGGTCGGCCGTTTCGCACAGGTCGCGCATGGTCGGGTAATGGGCCGAGATATCGATTACACCTTCCGGCCGGATCGCGACGACCGAGGGGCCTTCAAGCGATGGTCTCCATACGCGTCCAGCCAAAGCGCCGGTAAATCCATCCTCTGGCAAGGTCGAGGCTGCGGATAAAGTAAGCGCAGGCATAGCGGAAACTCCCCTGAATTTTGGTCTTCTGCCCCGAAGCATTGCGGCGCTTTGGGTCACGATGCAAGCGGGGAGCGGGTCAATCTTCCGAATAGGCACTATGCGTGATGAGGGGTCACGCGCTTCTTGCGATTTTCCCAGCATTCGATCACGATAGTGTTTGGCCATTTTACCAAACAAGATCAATCCGGCCTTGAATCATTTTCGGAGACCCTCATGAATGCTCCCACCGCGTCATCGCCCCGTTTTGTCCGGTTGAACGCCGCCGACAATGTTGCCGTCGCTGTTGATCCGATCGAACCGGGTTCTGTGATCTATGGCGCGACCGCCTCCGTGCGCATTCCGCGTGGACATAAAATGGCGCTTTCGGCCTTGAGCGATGGTCAACCAATTATGAAATTTGGTCAGATCATTGGCTTTGCGAAAGGCGCGATCAAGCCGGGCGAATGGGTTCACGAACACAATGTCGTGATGCATGATTTCGAGCGCGATTATCGCTTTGCCGAAGATGCAAAGAATGAAGAGCTACTGCCGAAAAATCTCCAAGCGACCTTTGAAGGCTTCCGTCGCGCCAATGGCCAAGTCGGCACGCGCAATTACATTGCGATTCTCACATCGGTGAATTGCTCGGCCTCTGTTGCGCGGTTTATTGCCGAAGATCTGAACCGATCCGGATTGCTTGATCAGTATCCGAACATTGATGGCATCATTCCGCTTGTTCAAGGTGGTGGCTGCGCCATCGATGTAAAGGGCGAAGGCTATGATGTGTTGAAGCGCACGCAATGGGGGTATGCAACCAATCCGAATGTTGCAGGTGTGTTGATGGTTGGTTTGGGTTGCGAAGGTTTTCAAATCGGTCGTTGGAAAGAAGCCTATAACATTGTTGAGAGCGATACCTTCCGCACGATGACGATTCAGGAAACAGGCGGCACGAAAAAAACGGTCGCTGCCGGTGTTGATGCCGTTAAAACCATGTTGCCGATTGCGAATAAAGCAAAACGCGAAACGGTTCCGGCGTCAGAATTGATGCTTGCTCTTCAATGTGGCGGTTCGGATGGCTATTCAGGCATCACGGCCAATCCTGCTCTTGGTGCCGCGGTTGACGAACTTGTGCGTCACGGTGGCACTGCAATTCTTTCAGAGACACCTGAGATTTATGGAGCGGAGCATCTTTTGACTCGTCGTGCAGCCACGCGTGCGGTGGGCGAGAAACTCGTCGACCGCATTAAATGGTGGGAAGATTACACAAGCCGCAACAAGATGGAGATGAACAATAATCCATCGCCCGGCAATAAGCTTGGGGGTTTAACCACCATTCTTGAAAAGTCATTGGGTGCGGCGGCAAAGGGCGGCACAACAACCATGACCGGTGTTTATGAATATGCGGAGAAGGTTGATACCAAAGGCTTCGTATTCATGGACACGCCCGGCTACGATCCCGTATCAGCAACAGGCCAAGTCGCGGGTGGTGCGAATATCTTGTGTTTCACTACGGGTCGCGGTTCGGCCTATGGCTGCAAACCCACGCCATCCATCAAGCTTGCCACCAATAGCGAAATCTATCGCAAAATGATTGACGATATGGACATCAATTGCGGTGATATTCTTGATGGCGTTTCGATTGAAGAGAAGGGCAAAGAGATTTTTGCCAAAGTGCTCGAAGTGGCTTCAGGCACGCGCTCGAAATCCGAAGAGCTTGGTTATGGCGATGCAGAATTTGTGCCTTGGACCATCGGCGCAACAATGTGATCGTCGCATTTTGTTTCGATGAACCGGTATCCACTTCATCGCAAAATGCTTTATATTTTTTTTGACGCATTTTGTTTCGATGAACCGGTATCCACTTCATCGCAAAATGCGTTATCCCATCAAACCGGCTGTGATGTTAATCATGAGTGCAAGGATGGCTGAGTTGTAGGCGAATGCCGTGATGCAATGAATGACAGTGACGCGTCGCATTTCAGGCGAGACGGTTGATACATCTGCCGTCTGTGCGGCGCAGGCGATGACAAAAGAATAATAAAGAAAATCACGGTAATCCGGCTCACGATTTCCAGGAAACAAAAGTCCGCCATGTTCACCCTTGGCATCGGTGTGATAAAAGAGATTGGCGTAATGCAACGCAAAGATCATGTGCGTGAAGGCCCATGATAATGCGACGGTTCCTGCGGTGAGCGCGAAGGTCCATACAAAAGGTTGACCAGCAGATTTGCTCGCGCCGAGTTCAGCGATGATCGCACCAAAGCTGACGATTGTTCCCGTCAGTGTCGCGAAAAGAATGATCCAATCACCTTCGTCGTAAAATGAAGATCGGTTACGACAAGATTGCACGTTTGACCAAATCATCAAGCGGCCGGTTGTGAGGATGTAAAACAAGGTGAGCGCATCCCACCCCAAGATTAATCGCGTCAACGGACTGAAAGTCGCCGGCAACAACAGGGCAATCAGTAAACCCGCAACTAAGGCCACGAAGAGACGGGCATGGCTTGTAACGAGCCGCGTTAGTCGTGCGGAGGCCTGAGCCATAATCAATGTCCTCGCTTGACAATGAAATGCGCGATTGCGCGCAGCATATCGGCATCTGTGCCAAAATTTCCGAGCGCCTCAAGAGCGGTGCGCGCAAGGCGGTCGCGTTCAGCTTTTGCCGCGTCGAGTCCTAAGAGTTGAACCAGCGTGCCTTTGCCACGATCGGCATCTTTGCCCGCTTCCTTGCCGAGCGTGGCGGTATCGGCTTCGACGTCGAGAATATCATCGGCGATCTGGAATGCTGCGCCCACTGCGCGCCCATAGGATTTGAGAGCGCTTTGGGTTGCTGCGTTCGCACGTCCGAGAATACCGCCGGCCTCAACGGCAAAGAGCAACAACGCGCCCGTCTTCATCGCTTGTAATTGACGGATGTCGCGCTCTGAAAGCGTGAGCGGCTTGAGATCCGCCTCATAGCGACCCTCGGCTTCGAGATCGAGCGCTTGCCCGCCGGCCATGCCGCCAAGCCCCGACGCGCGCGCCAAGCCGCGGACAAGTTCAAGGCGGACCGCGGCGTCCTCATGGATCTCCGGTCGGCTCATAACATCAAAGGCCAAGGTCAGGAGGGCGTCGCCTGCCAAAATCGCCATCGCGTCATCATAGACTTTGTGAACAGTCGGGCGTCCTCGCCTGAGATCATCATCGTCCATCGCGGGCAGATCGTCATGGACGAGGGAATAGCAATGGACCAGCTCAAGCGCGCTCCCCGCAAGAAGGGCGGCTTCGGTTGCCGCGCCACAAAGCCGCGCGCTTTCGACGAGGAGGAAGGGCCTAAGCCGCTTGCCGCCCCCGAGCGCGCCATGCCGCATCGCGGCAAGGAGGCGGTCGGGGCGCGTGGTTTCACTTACCAGAGGAGTTGAACCAAGCAGTTTGTCGAGCAGCGCCTCAACCGCGAGGCCTGTTTCCTGAAGCCGGGACTGAAACAGATCGGGCGCACTCGTCATGAACTTTGCCTCGGTTTTTTGACCTTTTGCCATTTGGGCTTGCCCGATGGGGGGATCAGGGTCAAGCCGAGGGTGCGTCCCGTATATTTTTTCGAAATGAGCATCGTGTTCAGTCTAGCCAGCTTCCTTGGTTCTCTGTATAAGCCCGGCTTCCGAATTCATTCAGGCATGGACAGATCGTGTCCTGACGCCCATCCGACACGGAGTTTCCAATGGCTGTTCCGAAACGAAAAACCTCCCCATCGCGTCGTGGCATGCGCCGCTCCGCTGATGCGCTTGCTGCGCCGACCTATGTTGAAGACAAGGACTCGGGCGAATTGCGTCGTCCTCATCATGTCGATCTCAAGACCGGCATGTATAAGGGTCGTCAGATTTTGAAGGCGAAAAAAGAAGCCTGAGTTCAGACCGCGTGGTTGAGCGCGTCCGCCCGATATAGCGAGCGGACCGCAGGCGCAGAGTCCATCACGACGGAATAAGCAGCGGCGCCCTGAAGTGGCGCCGTTTTATTTTCTGCATAAGAATTCCGGCTACCCGCACCCGCAATCAATTGAACCAGAAAACGCGCATCAGGCTTCGCCGCGATCACCGCGGCGTGCTTCATACGCTTCCGTTCATTGGCTGCCTGTGAGGCGCTCATGGCTTATCCAAATCAGAAATCGAGAAAACTAAATTCTGTCAATGCGTTGCGGGTCACAATTCTCATCAGCTCAACAGGCCGATCCGCGACAACGCGACGAGCGTGTAGCACAAGAAAAGTCGAATGTTAACTTGTTATTAACCTAATAATTAGATGACCTTGGGTAAAATTACGTTAGGTCAATTACCACCCATCTGATCAAGCTTTTTCTGCATCTCGACAATTTGCTGCTTTAATGCCGCTAGGTCATCAGATCGCGTAACTTCATTCGCAGGGGCTGATTTTTCAGTATGTCCTGATGCGCTCGGCGTAGCCATTTTTGTGAAAGGGGTGAACATAGCAAAGGCTTCGCGAAACATTTCCATGTTTTTTTGACCCATTTCCTCCATCATGCCGAAGGCATCTTTGCCGAAGGCACTTGCGAATTGATCGCGAAATTTCGCCTGATTTTCGGTGAGCATTTTGATGGAATGTTCGAGATAGGTTGGCACGAAGGCCTGCATCGAGTCGCCATAATATGAAATCAGTTGGCGCAAGAAATTAATAGGCAGAAGATTTTGTCCATCTTTGCCTTCTTGATCGAAGATGATTTGGGCTAAAACAGATCGGGTAATTTCCTCACCGGACTTAGCATCAAAAACAGCAAATTCGTCGCCGCGTTTGACCATGGCCGCCAAATCTTCAAGCGTCACATAAGTGCTCGTGCCTGTATGATAGAGGCGGCGATTGGCATATTTTTTAATGACGATAGGCGGTTCTTTAGTCGTCATGGGGTCTGTATGTCCTTGCTCTCTACTCATTCGGTGCCACGGCCCGAAATACCGGAATCGCAACAAGTTGGACAGGAAAAACGGGTCAAAAGCAAGCATTCACCCTATGACCCTCGTCATCGCCCTAGGGTCTACGACTAAAGCCGCTCGCTGAAGATGGGCTATTTGTCTTGACGGACGCTGATACGCCCGCGATGAAGAGAGTACATTTGAACGGGCCTTATGCGGATCAAGAAAAGGCCAGTCCCGGCAAAGTCCGGATTACATTGCGCTTAGGAGGATAGAATGGCATCCGAAGACATCGTTATTGTAGGAGCTGCCCGGACCCCGGTTGGATCATTTAATGGGGCTTTGTCGTCACTTCCCGCACATGAATTGGGTGCGATCGCGATCAAGGCAGCTTTGACCCGTGCCAAAGTTGAGGCGGCTGAAGTTGAAGAAGTCATTTTGGGTCAGATCCTCACTGCCGGACAGGGTCAAAATCCTGCACGTCAGGCCGCGATGAAAGCGGGTATTCCGCAGGAAGCCACCGCATGGGGCCTCAACCAACTCTGCGGATCAGGCTTGCGCGCAGTTGCGGTCGGCTTGCAACAGATCACGAATGGCGACGCCAAGATCATTGTGGCGGGCGGTCAGGAATCGATGTCGCAATCCCAACATGTTGCCCATCTTCGGAACGGTACGAAAATGGGAGATATGAAATTCATCGACTCGATGCTTCGTGATGGCCTGCTTGATGCCTTCCAAGGCTATCACATGGGTACAACGGCCGAGAACATAGCCACGAAATGGCAGATCAGCCGTGATGAGCAAGATGAGTTCGCTGTTTCTTCGCAGAACAAGGCCGAGGCCGCTCAGAAAGCCGGTAAATTCCGTGATGAAATTGTTGCCGTCACCGTCAGCTCGAAAAAGGGCGACGTGGTTGTCAGCGAAGACGAATATATCCGTCATGGCGCGACGCTTGAGGGCATGCAGAAGTTAAAGCCAGCTTTTTCGAAAGAAGGCACGGTCACAGCAGGTAACGCCTCCGGCATCAATGATGGCGCTGCCGCACTTGTTCTGATGACCGCTAAAGAAGCTGCAAAGCGTGGCCTTACGCCGCTTGCGCGCGTTGCCTCTTGGGCAACCGCTGGCGTTGATCCCGCGATCATGGGTTCTGGCCCGATTCCGGCATCGCGCAAGGCACTTGAAAAAGCTGGTTGGAAGATCGGCGATCTTGATCTCATTGAAGCCAACGAGGCATTCGCTGCGCAAGCCATTGCTGTCAACAAAGACCTCGGATGGGATACGGAAAAAGTGAATGTAAATGGTGGCGCGATCGCCATCGGTCATCCGATAGGGGCCTCAGGTGCGCGTGTGTTTGTGACCCTTCTTCATGAAATGCAAAAGCGTAACGCGAAAAAAGGTCTCGCCACTTTGTGCATCGGCGGCGGCATGGGCATCGCACTGACCGTTGAACGCTAATTCAATTAACATCGGGGAAGAGATAAAAAAATCTCTTCCCGCTTATCAGATAAAAGGGAGGGTCGATCATGGCACGTGTTGCATTGGTGACAGGCGGTTCGCGCGGCATTGGCGCGGCGATTTCGGTCGGATTGAAAAAAGCTGGTTACACTGTTGCTGCCAATTACGCCGGTAACGATGAAGCCGCTCATGCATTCACGAAAGAAACCGGCATACCGACCTATAAATGGGACGTTTCAAATTATGACGCGTGCGTCGCTGGGATTGCAAAAGTAGAAGCGGCTCATGGTCCCGTTGAGATCCTCATCAACAATGCGGGTATCACGCGCGATGCGATGTTTCATAAAATGACGAAAGATATGTGGGATGCGGTAATCAACACCAATCTCACTTCGCTCTTCAATATGACCCGTCCGGTGTGGGAGGGTATGCGCGCGCGGAAATTCGGTCGCGTGATTTGCATCTCTTCAGTCAATGGTCAGAAGGGCCAGATGGGCCAAGTGAATTATTCATCATCGAAAGCGGGTGATCTCGGTTTTGTTAAAGCTTTGGCGCAAGAGGGCGCGCGCGTCGGTATCACCGTGAACGCGATCTGTCCGGGCTATATCGCCACCGATATGGTGAAAGCGATTGATCCGGCGATTGTCGAGAAAAACATTCTTCCGCATATTCCGACAGGACGCCTCGGCGAGCCCGATGAGATCGCGCGCGCCGTTGTATTCCTGGCGGCTGACGACGCGGGTTTCATTACGGGCTCGACGATCTCGGCCAATGGCGGTCAATACATGATTTGATGGCAGCAATTACTGCCGCAAGGCGTTATCGCGGATTTGACGCACCGGGCGGAGTAGTGACTCCAACACCGTCCGGCGTCCGATCAAAATATCAACTTCCGCTAACATGCCCGGCGTAATTGGTCTGCCGGGACCGAAATCTTTTCCTTCCGCTTCGAGACGCACGCGGAAATAGGGCGTGCCGCGCTCATCTTGGAGAGCGTCAGCAGAAATATCGACGACTTTACCAGTAAGGCCACCATAGACTGAGAAATCATAAGCCGAGACTTTGACCACGGCTTTCTGGCCTGGCCAAATATCCCCTCGATCGCTTGGGGCGATCTTAGCCTCCACGGCGACTGCCGCATCGGCAGGCACGATCTCAACCAAGGGCTCACCTGATTTAACGACGCCTCCTACCGTTGTGACGTGAAGCTTGTTCACTTTCCGATTGATTTCGCTCATAGCAGCTTCATCACGAGGAATTTCATGAACGAGATCGGATAATTTTTGCTCTATTTGTTGCAGGGTGCGCTCATTATCAATCATTTCATTTGCCGATAATGCGCCCGCTGCGGCAAGTCTACGCAAATTGGTTACCCGTCGATTGACAAGTTCGCGCTCGGCAATCGTATTTGCCCATCGTGATTTTGCTTCAGCGAGATCAAGCGATTTTTGTTTTAACTGGTCTTCAAGAATGCCAATCTGTTCTGACAGTGTCTGGCGACGACCGGAACCCGATCGACAATCTTCGGAATTTCTGATTCCAGATCAGCTGGGAATTCAACATTTTCTGCCCCGCCCACTTCTGCTGTCAATCTGATCATTTTGACGCGACGGGCTTTGATTTCAAGCTCGGCTTGAGCGAGTTCCGAGCGTGAAAAGCTGTTATCAATCCGGAGAAGGGGCTCGCCGCGTGTCACGCGATCGCCTTCCCGAACCAGAATTTCCGTAACGATACCCCCTTCAAAATGTTGAACAATTTGATTTTGAAGTTGCGGAACGATGCGGCCTTGACCGCGTGTCACACGATCAATCTCTGTTGTTGCTGCCCATCCGCCCAATACAATCAGACTGAGCGCCATGATGATAACAAATCCATAGGTGGCGCGTCCTGCAATCCGTGTCGTGTGACGAGGATAAGGGAGATGGATCGCCCGATCTTGACGAGCTTTTTTGCTAGGCGGTTGTGGAATTTCAACCATAGATTTTCATTCACCTTATATTCAACCAGAGATTGATAGATCACACGAATTTCAATGTTTAAACTTAAACAGAAAGTGAAAAATTGAATCTTTCAAAGTGTCTCTATCTTCATATTTTGTAGATATTACCTTGCGTAAATACAGTAGAAATGTGAAGAAATATGAAATTCAAATCGTTCGGAGCGGATATGTCCTTGATTTCGGCCAAAGAGACCGAGCGTGTTGAGAGCGAGACGCGCCCGTCTGCCGAAATTGTGACGATTGCGCGCCCCTCTCGCGGGTCGCCTCGGTCTCCCCAGTCAGAAATCGCGGGAGACCCTGAGAATGAGAATAGTCTCGAATTAACCGAGATCAACCTCCAAAGCGATTTAATTGCCGCTACGTCAGATCAAACTGTCCCTCCCCAGCTCGAGGAGCCGCTCGGCGAAGGTGATCCATTTTTACAAATGAGAGTGCCTCCGGCCCGGGCGCTAGAATGGGTCGCAATGGCCTGGTTTAACTATCAACCGAAAGAGCGACAGCTTCATGCGGGATCTTTGGCACCGGAAACCGCCGAGATCATCGCTCATGGGCTCGGTATTGAGCTGAAGGCGGAGACGCGAAGTCTCAACCGACTGAAAAAGACACAGTTCCCCTGCATGGCGATTGATCGTGAGGGCTTTGCTTATCTTCTTCTTGGGCGGGAAGGCACAGATCGTTTTATTTGCCGCACTGAGCAGGGCGATGAAGGGATTGATCGCGAAGCTCTCAATAAGAGAGTCTCCGGCACAGTATTCTTCTTGCGGCCAATCGCAGCTTCGGAACATGGCGAGACTTCATCTGATGTTTCTGCCGATACGCCGGTCGACTCCATCATTCGCTTCCTCGCCCGTGAGATGCTAAAGCGCCGGCCCTGGACTCTTGCGCAATTGGCGCTTGCGGGATTTGTGAGTAACTCACTTCTTGTACTTTTGCCTATTTTTACGATGGCCGTTTATGATCGTGTCATCCCGCATCTTGCCTTTGACACGCTTTGGGCTTTGTCAATTGGTATGGGATTAGCGCTCGCCGCTGATTTAGCGTTGCGCCATGTGAAACTCCGCCTCATTGACTCTCTTGCAGCCGACATTAGTCACGTCGCGCAGATCCGGTTTTTTCGCCATCTTGTCTTTGGTAATATGGTGGAACTTCCGAGAACCAGCGCAGCGGTCACTCCCGCGATCCGTGATCTCGAAGGTTATTGCCAGCTCATCCCGCTGTCTTTCATTTCGCTCGTGATCGATCTTCCCTTTGTCGTTGTTACGACAATTCTCTTAGCGAGTATTGCTGGGTCTGTTGCTATTATCCCGATTGCCGGCACAGTCATCATTGGATTGATATTTCTTGTTGCACATTATGCGGGCCATTCTCATCTTCAGCCCTATCTTGGGCAGATGCGCGCTCAATCCAATATGGTAACAGAGACGATTGAGGGCATCGAAACCGTAAAAACATCGACTGCTGAAACACAGATCTTGAACCGGTGGGAGCGCTTGGCAGACTCAAGCGCATTCGCAAGCCATGCCGCGCGACTCGCAAACGGAATGGCTCAGCATTGGGCGAGTACAATCAGTCAATTGATGACGATTGGAGCCCTCATTCTGGGTGTCTACGAAATCAGCATCAATATGATCACCGTAGGCGCTCTTTCCGCTGCAACAATGCTCATTGGACGGTTAATTGGACCGATCATGCAAATGGCCGTGCAGATTCAGCGTCTCGTTCAAGCGCGCAAAACACTCGAACCGATCAGAATGGTTTTTAACTCAGGCCTTGAGCGTGCTGGTGATGGCGATATAGCGCTTTCCGTTGCCATCGAAGGTCAATTTGATTTTGTTGATGTGAGTCACAAGTATAACGGCTCACAATTACCGAGCCTTTCAAATATTACACTAAGCATTCGCCCTGGCGAACGAGTTGGGATCATTGGCCGTATCGGTTGCGGCAAAAGCACCTTGCTTCGCTTGATGGTGCGTTTGCTTGAACCCTCAGGCGGTGCCATTCGTCTCGATGGTCGTGATTTGAGACAAGCGTCACCACGCGAATTGCGTCGCCGGTTTAGTTTTGTCAGTCAAGAGTCAACATTGTTTGATGACACACTGACAGCCAATCTCCTTTTAGGTCATGAGAAGCCTGATCCGAAAATCATTGAAGAGGCCGTAACCATATCGGGTGTTTCCGGTTTTGCAGGCCGGAGTCCCGAAGGTTATGGCATGCGTGTAGGCCCACGTGGTGAGAGGCTCTCTGGCGGCGAAAGACAAGCTGTCGGATTAGCCCGGGCTCTTATCGGCAATCCAACCATGCTCATTCTCGATGAGCCAACGGCAGCGATGGATAACACGACTGAGCGTAATGTGATTAATGGCCTAACAAAATGGTTAGGCAATAGAACGCTGATCGTTGCCACTCATCGCGCAGCGATGCTCGACCTCGTTGATCGCGTTATTCTCATGCATGAGGGAAAAATCGTGGCCGATGGTCCGAAAGAGCAAGTGCTCAAGAAGTTACAAGGCGGCTGATATTTATCATCTACGAGATAAAGCAACATTCTGTTCAATTCTAGGGAAGTTCTTCTTCTTATGGCTCACGGTTCTGACGACAGCGATACGAATTACTGGCCTGGCTTCGTTGATGCCCTTTCGACGATGACGATGATGCT
>RFZR01000121.1 GCA_009920595.1 Alphaproteobacteria bacterium
TCGGCCTCACCATCGCGCCGGGTGCGTATGTGTATTTATTGCCCTGCATCGCTGGCCATGTGGGCGCGGATACGGCGGGTGTTGTGCTTTCCGAAGCACCGCATATGAACGACGACATCACCTTGCTTGTTGATGTCGGCACCAATGCCGAAATCGTGCTCGGTAACAAAAAGCGTTTGCTCGCATGTTCATCGCCCACAGGTCCTGCTTTTGAAGGCGCGCAGCTCTCATCCGGTCAGCGAGCGGCACCGGGCGCGATTGAGCGCGTGCGCATCGATCCCGTCACGCTTGAACCGAAGTTCAAAATTATTGGCTCAAATCTTTGGTCGAACGAAGAAGGCTTTGCTGAAGAAGCCGCGAAGACTGGCGTCAACGGCATTTGCGGCTCCGGCATTATTGAAGCCATCGCTGAAATGTATCTCGCAGGTGTCATCACGCAGGACGGCGTGATTGATGGCGATCTGCAATCGCGCACGTCCCGAATCCTGCCTGAAGGCCGCACCTTCACCTATTTGCTGCATGATGGCGAGCCGCGCATCACGATCACGCAAGCGGATGTCCGTGCGATCCAACTCGGCAAGGCGGCGCTTTATGCAGGCGTGAAATTGCTGCTCGATCATTATGGCGTTGATCATGTCGAGCGGATCACGCTGGCAGGCGCCTTTGGCAGTCATATTGATGTGAAATATGCGATGGTCTTGGGCCTCATTCCCGATTGCAATCTCGAGAAAGTCGGCTCTGCAGGCAATGCTGCAGGCACAGGCGCGCGCATTGCGCTGCTCAATCTCAACGCGCGCGATGAAATTGAAAAGACGGTTGGCAAAATCGAAAAGATCGAAACGGCGATGGAACCGAAATTCCAGACGCATTTTGTGAGCGCGATGGCGATCCCGAACAAGGTCGATGATTTCGTCAATCTTGCAAAGGTTGTGACATTCCCGCCGAAAAAAGAGATCACGCAAGCCGCGGAAGGCGAAGGCGGTCGTCGTCGGCGGCGTGGTTAAGTAGAAGTGTGCCCTTCTCTTTAGAGGGGGGATTTTTTGAGTTACGCGGTCCCAATTCACATCGGGGAAGACGAGTTGTCATGATCAGCGTTTTCGATCTCTTTAAAGTGGGCATCGGTCCATCAAGCTCGCATACAGTCGGGCCGATGGTTGCCGCACATCGTTTTGTAGCGCTTGTGAATGAAACGCTTGGTCTTGGTCGTGTGGGTCGCATTAAGACGGAACTTTTTGGTTCGCTCGCTTGGACCGCAAAAGGGCATGGCACGGAAACCGCGATTCTCTTGGGGCTTTCCGGCTATCTTCCGGCTGAAGTTGATCCTGATCAGGTTGAGGACATCATCGCCTCCATCACGCGCAACGGCTCGCTTGAACTTGGCGGTGTGCGCGCCATTCCCTTCACAGTGGATGATGATCTGATTGCGAATAAAAAAGAATTGATGAAGCGTCATTCGAATGCACTCCGCTTTACCGCTTACGGCGCAGAAGGCGCGATGCTTCTCGAAAAAGCCTATTATTCGATTGGTGGTGGCTTTGTCGTGACCGATGAAGAAGAGGCGGCTGGAGGCGCAAGCGGCCCCGCTCTGCCTTATCCATTTACGAATGTCTCTGAGCTTCTGTCGCTTTGCAAAACAACGGGCAAAAATTTTGCACAGATACAACGCGATAATGAACGCGTCATGCATGATGATGCCGAGATCAATGCGCGGCTTGATCGCATCCGTGAAGTCATGTTCGCCTGTATTGATCGCGGGTGCCGACAAGAAGGCATTTTGCCGGGCGGTCTCAAAGTGAAGCGCCGTGCCAAGTCGATTGCCGAACAGCTTGAAGCCGCAAAAAGCGCCAATCAACGCCCCGCGCATGAGATCATGGATTATGTGTCGCTTTATGCAATTGCGGTGAATGAAGAAAATGCTGCCGGGGGCCGCGTTGTCACGGCACCGACAAATGGCGCAGCCGGAATCATTCCTGCGGTGTTGCGCTACGCCAAAGATTTTTGTCCCGAGTACTCGCTCGAAGCGTCACGCGATTATCTCTTAACCGCTGCTGCTGTGGGTTCGCTTATCAAACAAAACGCCTCGATTTCAGGCGCGGAAGTCGGATGCCAAGGTGAGGTGGGTTCAGCCTCCGCGATGGCTGCCGGCGGTTTGTGCGCTTTGCTCGGTGGTACACCGGAACAAGTTGAAAACGCCGCTGAAATCGCGCTGGAACATCATCTCGGCATGACATGCGATCCCATTGGGGGTCTCGTGCAAATTCCCTGCATTGAGCGCAACGCCTTTGGGGCTAATAAAGCGATCGTGGCTGCGTCACTGTCACTGCGTGGCGATGGCACGCATCGTGTGTCCCTTGATGAAGTGATCGAAACCATGCGGCAAACGGGCATTGATATGCTCGTCAAATATAAAGAAACCGCACAAGGCGGTTTGGCCGTTAACGTCGCGGATTGCTGAGCGCGTTTAAGCGTCAAAACTAAACGGCGATACGCCGCGAATGCTTTCATCGACGCGCAGTTTGCGTGTGATGGGCGGGGCCGCGCGTTGCGCGCAGTTTTCGCGTTCGCAAAGCCTGCAATTCACGCCGATGGGCGTTGCGGGTGCGGCTTTCAGATCAAACTTGCGCGCATAGATCAAGCGCGACGCATATTTCAATTCGCATCCAAGCCCGATCGCGAATTGTCCTTCGGCTTCGCCATAGGCAGAGGCGGCACGACGCACGGTGCGCGCAATTGAAAACCATTTCGCACCATCGGGCAATTCAACAATCTCGGTCATAAAGGCGCCGGGGCTTGAGAAGGTTTCATGCAAGCTCCAGAGCGGGCATGTGCCGCCGAAGCGTGAAAACGGAAAATTGCCTGCTGCAAAACGCTTCGACACATTGCCCGCATTATCAATGCGAATGAGAAAGAAAGGCACACCGCGCGCATTGGTGCGATTTAATGTTGTTAAGCGATGCGCCACTTGTTCAAAGCTCGCTTGAAAGCGCGCACCGAGCACGTCGATGTCGTAATTCAAGGCCTCTGCTGCATCGAGAAACTTCTGATAGGGCATCATCAAAGCGGCGGCCGCATAATTAGCAAGGCTTACACGCAAAAGGGCTTTGGCGGGGCTTTGTTCAGGCTCTAACCGCGTGGCAATCGCATCAATTGTATCGCGCCATTCAATCAAAGCGAGCTGGTAGGCCGTTTGAAAAGCGCGTCCGTGAATATCAACGAGTTCAGAAAGCATAAGTCTGCGTCGATGATGATCAAAGCGACGAAGGGATGACGGCATCACATCGACAGGTAACACTTGCACACGAATGCCATGCATCTCTTTCAAACGCGCGACGAGAGCCGGAAGGAGATCGCTTCCTGATTTTGCAATGTCATCGGCAAGCGACTCTGCGCGCGCTTCGAGTTCGGGAAAATGATTGGTCGCGGATTGAATGAGATCGCGCACGCGATCAACCGGATTATTACTTGAAACCGCCTCACTTCGTTCATCATCTGCAAGGCCGCTCGCGGCGCCGCCGCCTTCTTTTAAATCGCGATAAGCGACATAGAGCCTTTGCACAGCATCAGCGACAGAAGGCGCAATATCTGCAAATTCGCGCAATTCATCGCGCGCCACGGGGGCAGCGCGAAAGAGCGGATCGGCAAACATCTCATCAAGCTCGCTTTGCAGCCGCGCTTCCTCTTCGCGCGCAAAGCCACGCGGATCGACATTGAAGGCTTCGGCCAAGCGGATGAGCACTTGCGCGGTCACAGGGCGCTGGTTGCGCTCCATCAAATTGAGATAGCTCGCCGAAATGCCGAGTTCTGCCGCCATGCCCGCTTGCGAAAGGCCAAGCTCACGCCGGAGTCGCCGCACGCGGGCTCCCGCAAGAATTTTTCGTCCAGCTTCTGTTGCCATATTTACCCGCTCTGCTTTGGACGGCTTTGTAAATTTCAACAATGTTACAAAAATTTACAATATAACAAATTTACAATTGTTAATTTTATACCGCTTTACCTTTCTGGTCAATTGTCTGTCTGGTGCGGCGCACAATCCTTGTTTTATTGAGATTTACAGAGCTGATCCGGAATTCACTGCACCATAAGTCGTTCGGACGAGGCTTTGTAAAGACCTGTTAAAATTGACACGAAAAGGAAGACTCCGATGAGCAAGCCGACTTTTGAAAGCCTCGTGCCGAATGCGCCTCAAGGCCGTTTCGACGGTATCAAGCGCCCTTATTCGGTCGAAGAGGTCGTAAGGCTTCGGGGCTCTTTCCCCATTGCGCAGACGCTTGCCGAGCGCGGCGCGAACAAGCTTTGGGAACTCTTGAAGAGCGAGCCCTATATCAATGCGCTTGGTGCTGTGACCGGCAATCAAGCCATGCAAATGGCGCGCGCCGGGTTGAAAGCGATCTATCTCTCCGGCTGGCAGGTGGCGGCTGACGCCAACACCGCCGGTGCGATGTATCCCGATCAATCGCTCTATCCGGCGAATGCCGGGCCTGAACTCTGCCGCCGCATCAATCGCACTTTGAAGCGTGCCGATGAAGTCGAACATTCTGAAGGTGGCGCGAAGCGCGATTGGTTCTTGCCGATTGTGGCTGATGCTGAGGCGGGCTTCGGTGGACCGCTCAACTCCTATGAGATCATGAAAGCCTATATCGAAGCGGGCGCTGCAGGCGTTCACTTCGAAGATCAGCTCGCATCAGAAAAGAAATGCGGCCATCTCGGTGGTAAGGTGTTGATCCCAACATCGGCGCATGAGCGCAATCTTGTCGCCGCGCGTCTCTGCGCCGATGTGATGGGCGTGCCGACGATCACGGTTGCGCGTACAGATGCTGAATCGGCAAAGCTTATTACATCGGACGTCGATGAGCGTGATCGTCCGTTCATCGAGCCGAATTCGCGCACGCCGGAAGGTTTCTATCGCTTGAAGGATGGCACGGGCCTCGATCACTGCATTTCGCGCGGACTTGCTTATGCTGAAATCGCCGATTTGATCTGGTGGGAAACATCACATCCGGATTTGGAGGATGCGAAGAAATTCGCGGAAGCCTTGCAGAAAAAGCATCCGGGCAAGATGATGGCGTATAGCGACGATTGCCAAGTTCCAACGTGAACTCGGCGCGATGGGTTACAAATTCCAATTCGTAACACTCGCAGGCTTCCATGCACTCAATCACGGCATGTTTGAATTGGCGCTTGGCTACAAAGATCGTGGCATGGCCGCTTACTCGGAATTGCAGCAGGCGGAATTTGCCTCTGAGTCGAAAGGCTACACAGCAACTCGTCACCAACGCGAAGTCGGTACTGGTTATTTCGACCTCGTCGCCACGACGATTTCGGCTGGCAAGTCATCAACAACCGCAATGGGTGAATCAACCGAAGCCGCGCAGTTCCATAAGCATGCGGCGGAGTGATTGAGATGAGGGAGTAGGTCTTAGAGAACGCCTGCTTCCTACACCCTACACCCTAAGCCCTAACCCCTAAAAATTGAGGAGACTCCCATGACCAGAACACGTGTGAAAGAACGCACTGAAGAACT
>RFZR01000122.1 GCA_009920595.1 Alphaproteobacteria bacterium
TCTCGATCTTCAGCGAGGGCACTGGGTTGGCCGCTGATGGGAAGAAGAGATACAAGGCAGATAAAAAGGATCGAGGCGATTGATCTCATGCGGCATCCCCATAGATCGGCGGCTTATCTTCAAATTCATTTTCAGCGATCTCTTCGATCCGGCGATAGAGCGTGGATCGACTGATGCCTAAGGCGCGTGCAATTGCGGCAAAAGGCTGAGTGTTGTTTTTGATCGCAAACGCGATCACGTCTTTTTCAATAGAAGCAAGTGATCGCAACTGCCCATTATAATCGATTACGGGAACTGATGTCGGAAGCGTATCGTGACCTTGCGAGTCTTGCCCGAAGCCAAACAAGTGACCGTGATGAGACGAGGGCTGAGAAGAGGAAAGAGGAACAATGCTTGTCTCTGCGATCGGCATATCCTTAAGCGGCATCACGGATGGCGCGAGGATGTTCTTTAATGATACAGCAATGCGTTCGAACCCGGCAGGGATGAGGCAGAAATCCTGCGCACCGGCGGCGATCGCTGCAAGCGCCGAATCAAGGGCCGTGGGCTTTACAAGAACAATGATGGGAGTGCGATAACCCGCCGCGCGTAGTCTTGTGATCACGCCCATCCCATCGAGATCCGGCATCACAAGATCAAGAATAAGGGCGGCGATAGAAGGATCGCGCTTTTTCATAATCGCATCGAGTGCGTCCTGACCCGAAGCCAGCGGCACCGGATCGTGACCCGAACGGGTGACGAGGCGCACGAGATGGCTCTGGTGCACGGGATCATGTTCAACGATCAGAATTTTACGCTTCATACAAAGGGGCACTCGAGAATTTATGATTCGGTTCGAGTTTGGCCGTGTTTGGTAAAGGCCGCTTTAATGCCGCATCCTGAGCTGCCGGTTTTTTATTGATTGAGTGGGAGGTGCTTTGTATGAAAGAGAGATCTCTCGCCAAGTCTTAACAAAAGCGATCTCTTTCTTAACCATCATGATCTAAGTCTTAACCTGAGTGGGATCCTTCATGCGCACGCTTCTCTCACCTCGCTCTTCCATTCATCGCGCGGCATCAGCAGGCCTTTCTGCGACGGAGGCCAAGGCTCTGGGTGTTTTACCGGAATGGAATTTGACCGATCTTTATCCCGGCATCGATTCGGCTGAGTTAAAGTCAGATTTTGCGTGGGTTGAAAATGAGGCAAATAAATTCGCGACTCGCTATCGCGGCAAGCTCGAAGCACTTCTTAAGGGGAGCGATCCTTCTTCCGCCTTGCACGAAGCGATTAAGCACTATGAATCCATAGATGACAAATTGGGGCGTATCCTCTCTTATGCGGGCCTTGTCTATTCAGGCGACACGACTGATCCCGTGCGGGCGAAATTCTATGGTGACACGCAAGATCGGGCGACGACGCTCAGCACCGAGCTTCTCTTTTTCACGCTTGAGCTTAATCGTCTCGATGATGCCGCGCTCGATAAGGCTGCTGCACAAGCGCCGCTCTCTCACTATGCGCCTTGGTTGAAAGACATAAGGCTCGAGAAGCCCTATCAACTTGATGATAAGCTCGAGCAGATCTTTCTAGAAAAGTCGGTCACGGGAGCTAATTCGTGGAATCGCCTTTTTGATGAGACTATGGCGGCACTGCGTTTTGAGTTTGACGGTGAAGAACTGACGCTTGAGCCCATACTCAATAAATTTCAAGATCCGGAAGAATCTGTTCGTCGTCGTGCGTCCGATGCGCTTGCAAAAACATTCCGTGCCAATCTCCGCACCTTCTCGCTGATTACAAACACGCTCGCCAAAGATAAGGAGATTTCTGATCGCTGGCGGAAATTCACAGATATTGCCGACAGCCGGCATCTTTCAAATCGCGTCGAGCGTGAGGTTGTCGAAGCGCTGGTAAGCGCGGTGCGTGCTGCATATCCGCGCCTTTCTCATCGTTATTACAAATTGAAAGCGAAGTGGTTTGGAAAAACGGCTCTTGATCATTGGGACCGCAATGCGCCGCTTCCACAAATCGAGCAACCGACGATTCCATGGACTGATGCGCGGATGATGGTGCTTGAAGCCTATCGCGATTTCTCACCGCGCATGGCGTCAATCGCAAATGATTTTTTTGACAAGAATTGGATTGATGCACCGGTGCGTCCCGGAAAAGCGCCGGGGGCTTTCGCGCATCCAACAGTGCCGTCATCGCATCCTTATGTGCTTGTCAATTATCTTGGCAAGCCACGTGATGTGATGACGCTTGCCCATGAATTGGGTCATGGCGTCCATCAGGTTTTGGCCGCTGCCAATGGCGCCTTGATGGCGCCGACACCTTTGACGCTTGCCGAGACGGCGTCGGTCTTTGGCGAGATGCTCACTTTCCGGCGACTGCTTGATCGGACAACCGATCCAAAACAACGCAAGTCCATGCTTGCCGCAAAAGTCGAGGATATGATCAACACGGTTGTACGGCAGATCGCGTTCTATACATTCGAACGCGAAATTCATCTGGCACGCAAGAATGGCGAAATCACCCCTGATAGGATTGGTGAGATTTGGCTTAAAGTGCAAAGTGAAAGTCTTGGGCCCTCAATCCGGCTTGGCGATGGTTATGAAACGTTCTGGACTTATATTCCGCATTTCATCCATTCACCGTTCTATGTTTATGCCTATGCGTTTGGCGATTGTTTGGTGAATTCGCTTTACGCAGTTTACGAGAATGCTGCTGAAGGCTTCGCTGAGCGCTATCTCGCGATGCTTGCGGCAGGCGGAACAAAACATCATTCCGAGCTTCTGGCACCCTTCGGACTTGATGCGCGTGATCCGGCTTTCTGGCAGGTTGGTTTGTCATTGATCGAGCGGATGATTGTCGAGCTTGAGTCGATGGACTGACCGATCCGGCGTCATCGCTTCTTCGTATTGAAGCGGTGATGGTGGATGAGTGATATGAGTGATTTAGATCCTGAACGGAATCGCTTCTCTGGTCGCGCGATGCGCTATGCGCGGGTGGCAACGAATGTTGGCGGGGTCGCAGCGCGCATCGTCGGTGGCCGCCTCTTCGGCCTTGAAAATGTCGATGATCGTAACGCAACAGCGCTCACCGCCGCGCTTGGGGGATTAAAAGGTCCTTTGATGAAGGTTGCGCAATTGCTCGCAACCATTCCCGATGCTTTGCCTCCCGATTATGCGGCGCAATTGGCCACACTTCAAAGCCAAGCACCGCCCATGGGCGCAGCGTTTGTCAAACGCCGCATGATTGCCGAATTGGGGTCGGAGTGGCGGTCTCATTTTTCTCACTTTGATCTCCATCCGACTGCAGCCGCATCGCTGGGACAAGTTCATCAAGCCATCGCGCAAAGCGGCGAGAAGCTCGCGGTGAAACTTCAATATCCTGATATGTCATCTGCAGTTGAAGCCGATCTCGCGCAGCTTGAGGTTTTGTTTTCACTCCATCGGCAATTTGATCCTGCGGTGGATACGCGTGCAATGGCTCGAGGGTCGTAAGATTCTTGATTTCAAATCGTCCGATCAAACGGTTCGGAATCATTTGGCAACCGCGATGTTTCGCGCCTGGTGGCATCCCTTCAGTCGCTTCGGCGTTATTCATGGCGATCCGCATCTTGGGAATTACACCGTGTTTGAAGAGGCGGGCGAAGCCTCGGGAATCAATCTTCTTGATTATGGGTGTATTCGAATCTTTCCGGCTAAATTTGTTGGCGGCGTTGTCGATCTTTATCGCGGGCTTCTTTCTAACGACCGTGACCGCATTGTTCATGCTTATGAGACATGGGGTTTTCGTGGGCTCAATGCTGAAGTGATCGATATTCTCAATCTGTGGGCGCGCTTCATCTACGCACCACTTCTTGATGATCGCACGCGTACCGTCGCCGATGGATTAAATCCTGGTGAGTATGGTCGCAAAGAAGCTTTTACAGTTCACAAAGCGTTGAAAGAAAAAGGACCCGTCACCATCCCGCGCGAATTTGTATTTATGGATCGTGCGGCGATTGGGTTGGGGGGCGTGTTCTTGCATTTAGATGCCGAATTGAATTTTTATCGCTTGTTCAATGAAGCGATCGATTCATTTTCAATTGATGAAGTTGCGAAGAAGCAGAGTGTGGCACTTCAGAGTATCGGCCTCGTTGCCTGAATTCACATAAGAAAAAAGGGACCGGAAAACCGGCCCCTTGAAGTCAGGAAAACAGTCAGGGACGAGCCGGTGCTGAATTGCATCTCATTCCGAGAGGCTGGGGGGCAGTCTGGTCGGAACCAATTCAACCCCGGCGTCACGATCAAAGATCGCCGCGCAGTGGGGCGTTCAAAAGACGAGATTAAGGCAAAATCTTGATTTTTTGATCTGGTGCAACTTTTTTTGGGCTTGTGGGGCCACGCAAATCTGTCGATGATGCGCGTGTGAGGGACGGGGGTTCGGCCGGTGGACGGCGAGACAACGACGCATATATCCATTCTTCCTTGGCCGTCTGGCGCAACGACGTCAGATCCTGCACGTGTCGTATTTGATCGCAAAGAATTGGCATTGCTGCTGAGCGTTTACGGACGCAAAGTCGCGGCCGGTGAATGGCGCGACTACGCAATTGATTTTTTAAAAGACCGCGCTGTCTTCTCTGTGTTTCGACGCTCAACAGAATATCCACTCTATCGCATCGAGAAAAACCCAAAACTTGCAAGACGGCAAGGCGCTTATGCGGTCATTGCCTCAGCCGGCCAGGTGTTGAAGCGTGGGCATGAACTTGATCGTGTGTTGCGCAGTCTTGAAAAGCCTGTATCGCTCGTCTCGCTTTAAACCATCAGTATTCCCGCACAAAAAAAGCCCCGGTAGAACCGGGGCTTTTCAATTTTGATATCGCAGTGCGATTAGTTGTTGTTGTTCCGCTGACCGAACAAAGCGAGCAAGAACTGGAACATGTTCACGAAATCAAGATAGAGCGTCAAAGCACCCATCACTGAAGCTTTGCCCATCAACTCCTTGTCGCCAGCGACATAATCATACTCGTCTTTCAAACGCTGCGTATCCCAGGCGGTCAAGCCTGCGAAGACCAACAAGCCGAGGACGTTGAGGCCGAACTGCAAAGCCGAGCTCTGCAAGAAGATGTTCACGAGCATCGCGATCACGATGCCGAACAGACCCATCACCAAAAACGAACCGATGGCTGAAAGGCTACGGCGTGTCGTGTAACCATAAAGAGAGAGTGCGCCAAAAGCCGCTGCCGTTATAGCAAAGACTTGAACGACGCTACCCACTTTGTAGGCGACGAAGATTGTCGAGAGCGACAAGCCCATCACCGCTGAATAAGCGAGGAATGTGCCCATGAGTGACGAGTAGCTCATCTTCTCGAAGCGGAATGACATGAACAAGACGAAGCCAAGCGGTGCAAGCATCACCACAAAAGCGATCGGCGAAGTGAGAAGGCTTGCGGTAACACCGGAGATATAAGTGCCCCACGCCACAAGCGCAGAAATGCCGAGT
>RFZR01000123.1 GCA_009920595.1 Alphaproteobacteria bacterium
GAAATACGGCATTGATCGTCAAAAGATCATTGACCAAGTTTACAGCGGTTTCGCGACCCCTGGTAACGACCATACGCTCGATGCCGGTAATCCTTTCTACAACACTGCATTGCCGCAGCGTAAGTATGATCCGGATAAAGCCGCGTTCCACTTCAAGAAGGCGGGCCTTGCCAACGCCAAGATCGAATTGCAGGCATCGGAAGGTGCTTGGGGTTCGGCCGTTGATTGCGCGCAGCTCTATCAAGAGTCGCTCAAGAAAGCCGGCATCAATCTTGATGTGAAGAAGGTTTCGGCTGACGGTTACTGGGATAACGTCTGGCTCAAGGTGCCGTTCTGCGCCGTGTATTGGGGCCGTCGTCTCTCGGCTGACCAAACCTTCACGCAGGTCTATAGCTCGGCGTCTGACTGGAACGACAGAAGCGCAAGGAAATGTACTGGAAGGCTCAAGAGATGATTTCAGATGACGGCGGCATGATCTGCTTCGCCATCACCGATTATCTCGACGGTTACGCGAAGAACGTTGTGAACAACGAGCCCCATGCTCGTTACGACCTCAACGATCAGCGTATCGCTGAAAAGGGCTCGTTCGCTTAATTTAGCGAACAGTTGATACGATGAGAATAACGAGGGCGATCCGATGCTGAAAACCATAGCGATCCGGGTCGCCCTCGGTGTTTTAACTTTATGGGCCGTTTCGATTTTGATTTTCGGAGCGACCGAAATTCTTCCCGGTGACGTGGCGAGTGCGGTGTTGGGCCAAGGGGCCACACCAGAAACGCTTGCCGTTTTCCGTCACGAATTGGGGCTCGATCGCCCCGCTTATGTTCGCTATCTCGAATGGTTCTTCAATGCGCTTCATGGCGATCTCGGTGTCGCGATGACGAATAAGCGCGTGATTGTCGAAACAATCGCGCCGCGTCTTTCAAACACATTATTTCTTGCGGGTTACGCAGCCTTGATTGCGGTGCCGACTTCGGTTGTTCTCGGTATTGTTGCGGCAATCAACGAAGGAAAATTCGTCGATCGTTTCGTCAATATCATTTCACTGATGACGATTTCGGTTCCAGAGTTTTTCATCGCCTATGTTCTTATTCTTTATCTTGCGGTGCAGTTCGAGATCTTCCCCTCACTCTCGACCGTGTTTCCAGAAATGGATTTCTCAGAGAAAATTTTTATCGCCGCCCTGCCCGCTTTCACACTCACCATGCTTGTGATGGCACATATGCTTCGCATGACACGGACGTCCGTGCTTTCGATCATGTCGCAGCCTTATGTCGAAATGGCCTTCCTTAAAGGGCTTACGCGAACACAGGTTATCATCCGTCACGCGCTTCCCAATGCCGCGGCGCCGATTATTTCCGTGATTGCACTCAATCTCGCTTATCTCATTGTCGGCGTGGTCGTGATTGAAGTTGTGTTCGTTTATCCCGGTATTGGACAGTTTATGGTTGATGGCGTTGCCAAACGTGATCTCCCCGTTGTGCAGGCTTGCGGTTTGATTTTTGCAGGCGCGTTTGTGGGACTAAATACGGTAGCAGATGTCTTGGCCATCATGGTCAATCCGCGTTTGAGACACCCCCGCTAGGACCATCATGAAACTCTTCGGCTATAAACCACCGCTTACGGCTTGGATCGGTCTCGCGATCATCGGAATCTTTATTTTTGTCGCGATCTTCGCCGATGTGATTGCGCCTTATGGTGAAGCGGAATCTGTGGGTCAAACATGGGACGACCCCTCCTTTGCCAATTGGCTCGGCACCGACAATATCGGACGCGATCTTCTTTCACGTCTGATTTACGGCGCGCGCATGACGATTGGTGTCGCGCTTGTAACGACCATTCTCTCCTTCTTCATCGGCATCACAACCGGCTTTATGGCCGCCGTCGGCGGTCCCATTATCGATCAGGTCTTATCGCGACTTGTTGATGTGATGTTGTCGATCCCGCTTTTGATTTTTGCTTTGATCATTCTTTCCGTCTTTGGCTCATCGATCACCACACTCGTATTGACACTCGCTATTCTTGACTCAACCCGCGTGTTCCGTTTGGCACGTGCGGTCGCGACCAATCTTGCTGTGATGGAATATGTTGAAGCCGCACGTCTTCGCGGTGAGGGCCTTTGGTGGATCATGCGGCGTGAGATTTTGCCGAACGCTTTGCCGCCCATGATCTCCGAATTCGGTCTTCGTTTTTGTTTTAACTTGATCAATTCGCGTCCCTCCGGCGCATCGGCGGAGATGTGAGATGATCGCAACCAACAAAACCATTTTGAAACTCACCGATTTGCGTGTCGAAGCGCTCAGTGGCCCGGTTCTCGTCGACAACGTATCGCTTGAATTGAAACGCGGCGAAGTTGTAGGCCTTATCGGGGAGTCAGGCGCGGGCAAATCAACAATTGGCCTTGCCTCCATGGTCTATGCACGTGCTGGCTGCCGGATCACCGGTGGCAAAGTTGAAATTGATGGCGAAGATATTCGCCTCCTTGATGCCGACGGACGGCGTGATCGGCGCGGCCAACGCATTGCCTATATCGCACAAAGTGCGGCCGCATCATTTAATCCAGCCCATCGCTTGATGGATCAGGTGATTGAAATGCCCGTGAGCCATGGGCTCATGACGATCAGCGAAGCGAAGGCATGGGCGCTTGAATTGTTCCGTGCGCTTGATTTGCCGAATCCAGAAACTTTTGGCGATCGCTATCCGCATCAGGTCTCTGGTGGTCAATTGCAACGCGCAATGGCGGCGATGGCAATGTCATGCCGTCCGGATATTCTGGTGCTTGACGAGCCAACCACTGCGCTTGATGTGACGACGCAAATCGAAGTGCTCGCGCTCTTAAAAAAACTCATCCGCGATTACAATATGGCGGCACTTTATATCACGCATGATCTTGCGGTGGTCGCGCAAGTCTCCGACCGCATTATGGTGCTGCGTCACGGCAAGATGGTTGAGCTCGGTGAAACCGCTCAAATTCTTCAAGCACCCAAAATGGATTATACGCGTGCGCTTGTGGCCGAACGCAAAGCAGCGGACAAACTTGCCGTTATTTCTGCATCAAACCAAGCGCAACCCGTAATTGAAGCGCATAATGTTGTTGGGATTTACGGTACATTCACAGCCGTAAAAAATGTTTCGATTTCTGTCGCGCGCGGCGAAACGGTTGCGGTTGTTGGAGAATCAGGATCCGGCAAAAGCTCTCTCGCGCGTTTGATCGTGGGCCTGCTGCCTCGTCGTGCTGGTGATGTGAAACTTCATGGCGCGATGCTGTCCGCGGATTTGAAGGGGCGCACGAGAGATGAGTTGCGCAAGATCCAACTCATCTATCAGCAACCCGATGTAGCATTAAATCCGCGCCAAACCATTGGTGAGATCATTGGTCGTCCGATTGAATTCTATTTCAATCGCTCTCCTGAAGACGTAAAGGCCCGCGTCAACGAATTGCTGCGCCTTGTCGGATTGCCGGAAGATTATGCGGGCAGACTTTCAACCGCACTCTCTGGTGGCCAAAAGCAACGTGTGTGTATCGCACGCGCGCTCGCGGCTGAGCCTGATGTCATTATTTGCGACGAGCCAACAAGTGCGCTTGATCAACTTGTTGCCGAAGACATTCTGAAGCTCTTGAAATCACTTCAAGACAATCTTGGCGTTGGCTATCTCTTCATCACGCATGATCTTGGCATCGTGCGTCGCATCGCGCATCGCACCGCGGTGATGCTCAAAGGCGAAATCATTGCCCAAGGGCCAACGGCCGAGATCTTTTCTCCGCCCTTCCATCCTTATACGGAACGACTTCTTTCTTCAGTTCCGGAGATGCGGACCGATTGGCTTGACGATGTTTTGGCCAAGCGGGTGCTCAAATCCGCCTAAACGCCTTGCTTTTGCTCTGAAAAGCAGAAAAATCTGATTTCGCTTTACTTATGAGGGCTAACCTGTCATAGGGGCTTCGGGTTTCTTTCGCTCTACCTTATGTTGGCTGCGTAAAGCAGCGTGCCTCGGCACAATACACGATCTCCTAAAAACTGATTTTGTCAGCGTTTGATTAGAGTTTCCCGAAAAAGTCCGAGGCATCGCTTCGTGACTTGGGAACGAGGACTCACGTCTTTCACGGGAAAGACGGCAACGCTTGATAAGTCTAAAGGAGACGATAATGGCGACTGGTAGCGTAAAATGGTTCAATTCCACCAAGGGCTTTGGCTTTATTCAACCCGATCAAGGCGGCGCGGACGTTTTCGTGCACATCTCGGCTGTTGAACGCGCAGGCTTGCGCGGCCTCAATGAAGGCCAAAAAGTGAGCTATGAGCTCGCGACTGAAAAAGGTAAGACTTCAGCGGTTAATCTGAAGCTCGCCTAAGGCGGAACGATCCCGTTTTTTCGGGATCATTCTGATTTATTTCATCGCTGTTAATCTTTATCTGCGCTTGAAGATCATCTTCAAGCGCAGTGAGTTTTATTGGATGTTTCATGGATAATTTTGACGGGCTCTCCTTGCAGCCTGCGCTTCTTCACGCGCTCGCGGCAATGAATTTCAAAACGCCTACACCGATTCAAGCCGCAGCCATTCCGCCTGCCCTTGAAGGCCAAGATATTTTAGGCACTGCGCAAACCGGCACGGGTAAAACCGGTGCCTTTGGCATTCCGCTTATCGCACATCTTCTCAATAACCCCGATGATCACGCGCTTGTGATGACACCAACGCGCGAACTCGCCACGCAAGTGATGGCGACGATGCATCAGCTCATCGGCAAAAAGACACGCATCAATTCAGCGCTTCTGATCGGCGGCGCGTCGATGTTCAATCAATTTGAACAATTGCGTAAATCACCGCGTCTGATCGTCGGAACCCCCGGTCGTATCACCGACCATCTCTTGCGTAAAAGCGTATCGCTCTCTTCAACGCGCTTTCTCGTGCTTGATGAAACGGATCGTATGCTCGATATGGGTTTCGGCATTCAGATCGACCGGATCTTGTCTTTCATTCCGAAAGAGCGTCAGACGTTGCTCTTCTCTGCAACGCTGCCTAAAAATATTTTGAAGCTTTCAGGCCAATATCTCAACCAGCCTGTGCGCATTTCAACCGGCGACACCAACGCGCCCGCGGCCCTTGTGAAGCAAGAAAAGATTGAAGTAAGCGAGAGTGAAAAATATTCGCTTCTTCTGAAAGAACTCGATAAACGCGAAGGCACGATCATTGTTTTTGTAAAAACAAAATCGGGCGCGGATCGTCTTGCCAAGAAGCTCCAGACACAAAATCATAGTGCTGATGCCATTCACGGCGACCTTCGCCAAAACCAACGCGATCGCGCGATCAAGGCCTTCAAGAATTACGAAACGCGAATTCTTGTCGCGACCGATATTGCCGCGCGTGGGCTCGATATTCCGCATATCGAAACGGTGATCAATTATGATCTGCCGCAAGT
>RFZR01000124.1 GCA_009920595.1 Alphaproteobacteria bacterium
AGATAGCCTTCAAGATAGGTGACTTCCGCCGCTTCAATCGTCTCGGGATCAATATCACCGGGCCCCAATTCGCGGCAGGCGCCAAGAAATGTATTCATTGTGCGTTCGCCATCGGGCGTGACGAGAATAAAACTGCGTGCTGTTGCAGGGCCTTGCTCAGCATGGGCGGTTTCGAAGCTGACCCCAATCGCGCGTATGTCATGCGTAAATGCTTTGCCGAGCGAATCATGACGCACTTTGCCGATGAAAGACGCTTTTCCACCAAGCGAGGCGACACCAACGGTGGTGTTTGCTGCCGAACCGCCTGAGATCACCGTTGCCGGACCCATCGTCTGATAAAGCCGCTCGGCTTCGACCTCATCGATTAAACGCATCGAGCCTTTGGCGAGTTGGTTTGCAATCAAAAAATCATCTTCCGTGCGAGCCAGCACATCAACGATCGCATTTCCAATACCCAGAACATCATATTTTGAGGACGCCATCACCAATCACCCGAATCTTTTGAATGGGGGAGGTGTGAAGAGGGGCGTCATCGCCGTCAAGGGCGATTCCGATCTCGTGCCTCGTTCAACACATCAAGAAGTCGAGAAAGGTCTTCGTCCGAAAGCTCACCGATATCGCGCGCTAGACGATTAGCAAGCTCTGTAGCCTTTGGGGAAAGGCCAGAGGTCTTCAAACTGATCCGAGGGTCCGACAATTCAGCAAGCCTTTGCAACTCGTCTGCTTCGTCCCAAATAATATTGAAATAATGAATGACGCGCTGAACAAAACTCCAATTCGGTCGCGAGCGGCGGCCATGCTCCAGCGCTGATAGATAGGTGCTCGAAACACCCAAGGCGACCGCCATATCTTTTAATTGAAGCCCGCGCTCTTCCCGCAAAGCCCGCAATCTTTCGCCAAAAGGGGTCATGGCGCTTCGCTCCTTGTCGCACGCCGGATCCGCACATAAAGCGCTCCCGTGCCACCATGATGTTGGGCTGCCGGCTCAAAACCGATCACACAGGGCCTCAAATCCGGCATTCGAAGCCAATGCGGGACGGTTCGCCGCAAAACCCCACGTTCTTCTCCCGAGCCTTGATCCTGAACCCCCGAAGCGCCTTTACCGGTGACAACAAGCACAACGGAAGCACCCTGACGCTGAGCCGCATAGATGAAACGGCGTAACGCTTCATGCGCTTCGGTTTGCCTCATCCCATGAAGATCAATCATGGCATCAAGCGGATGAGAGCCGCGCGACAGTCTTTGTTTTAGACGCCGTTCTAAAGGAGCCAGCGGCGGCAATTCATTTTTGTTGCGCTGCACAATTTCATTTTTTTGCGCAACATAAGGTGCAGCAATTTTTGGGGCGCTCGGCTCTTTTGATTGAGTCTGGGCGGCTAACGCAGCTTCTGACTCAAGAGGTTTGGGCAGGGCACGCTTGGCCAGCGGTTGGATGTGATTGGTCACATGAGCCCACAAAGCGGTCTCATCCGCCGTCAACATTCTCTTTTTTCGATCGCTGCCCGCCATCGCTCAGGCCTTTGGTATCAAAACGACAAAATCACCCGGGTGCCGAATAAGCCCTGCAAGATGTCCAGCCTCATCGCCAGACCCCATGAACAAATCAGCGCGCGCGGCGCCGAGAATGGCCGATCCTGTGTCCTGCGCAACCATGATTCGAGAAAACTCGCTTAACTTACCTTTTTGGTCCGGCAACTGCGCCCTGATAAAAAAAGGAAGCCCATAGCACCATTGAAGCCGATCAATCGCCATCGAACGTCCGGCGGTCAGCGGAATAGAAGCAGCCCCGATGGGACCTTCATTTTCGGCTAAGTCTTCTGAGAGCGAGAAGAATATATAGGAGCGGTTAAGGCGCATAATCCGCTTGGCGTCGTCGGGGTGCGATCGAAGCCAAGATTTCAAAGATCCAAGATTGATATCCTCGAGCGCCATGTGGCCTTCATCGCGAATGACCCGCGCTATGGTCGTGTAGGGATGACCGTTACGTCCGGCATAGGTGAGTCTTTTCAGGCGACCATCAGGAAGCCGGATGCGCGCTGACCCTTGCACCTGCGCAAAAAAGAGTTCGACTTGATCCGGCAGATAAAGAAGTTCAAGCGCTTGACCTTGCAAAGCGCCATCCTCAATCGCCGCGCGATCAAAATAGGGGATCGGGGGGCGTGTTATCGGGTCCAAAACTGACAAGGTCATTGGGTCGACCCAAAACCGGAACTGGAAAATCTGAATTTTGAGACAATGACCCGGCAATTTCCGGTTCGTAATATCCGGTTAGAAAACCTGAACCCTGCTTCGGAATGATTTTGTAAGGGGTAAAATTTCTCTCGAAAAATTGACGTGGTTCTATCGTCTTCGCATTCAATGTTTCTGCCGCAAATCGACGAAATGGCTCCGGCACATTACGTGCCGCTCTCAAATCCGGCCGTCTTTCGACGATCGCTTCCGCTGATTTCAAAAAAACAGTGAAAGCGTCCCGATGATCATCATGGGCCCAGCCGGCCATATTATGAAAATCAGTTGGTTCCAATTCAGCATCGATGAGCGCTGAATAGAGGTGTGGATCACTCACTGGGCCGCTTCGGTCGCAATCAATTTCCAAGCGGGATCGCGACTTCCAAGCTCACGCGCGAACGTCCAAACATCGGTAACGTCAATCACCTTATCGGTCGCCCCCTCGATGATGTCACCCTTGGCATTGCGCGTGGCGGTGATCAGCTTTGAGAGAAATTTTACGGTGATCTGAACCGTTTTGCCTTTCATCTGCGCATCTTTAATTTCAACCTTGTCGAGACCAACAAAGGTCGTCTCAACCGTTTCTCCCTTACCTTCGCGCTCAGCGATAGCACTGGTAAAACTTTCAAAAACATCGCGTGAAAGTAAATCTTTTAATGTAGAGCGATCGCCCGCGGCGAAAGCTAAAACAATGGCCTCGTATGCGGCACGAGCGCCAGAGAGAAAATGGCGCGCGTCAAAACTTGGCTCGGTCTCAACAATATGGTCGAGCGATTGAGCCAAGGGCGAGTCTGGTTCAGCGATACCACGCCAACGAGCCGGATCATGAACAGGTTTCGCCTCAGCCTCGATAATCGTATCATTAGCTGGCGGAATTTCGGCAGGCTTGGCGGGCGCCACAGGGCGGAACCGAGAAGGAGAGGGTTCCCCGTCTCGCTCAGTGCGGGTTCCCAGAACGCTATAGAGCCGCCAACCCACAAAGGCTGCGAGAACTAAAAACACAATGATCGACAGGTCGAAGCCGTCCTGCATGTTTTTTCTCCGAACTCGTTTAGAAAGCCTTTATCCAAGGCTTCTATATGGGTACTTATCAGAAGAATGCAAAAAATCCGAAGTTGACCCGCGACCTAAAATCGCATCTTGGTCAAATTTAGATACCAAAACACAAAAAATCGGGAAGGAGCGGCGGCTCTTTCCGATTGGAGACTTTAAAGATGACGGATACGACCCAGGCCCCATTGCCGAGCCTCACCACACTCGGACAATATATAAAGGATCTCTCATTCGAGAACCCAAACGCACCGGCGTCGCTTGGACCGCGAGAAAATGGTCCGAATATCTCAATTTCCGTCAATGTGAATGCTAAACAAGCTGCTGAGTCTGATTTCGAAGTAGAACTCACGCTTGAAGGAAAGGCCTTGGATGGCTCCCAAATATTGTTTCAATTTGAACTGGTCTTTGCCGGCGTGTTCCGGTTGCAAAATATACCCGCTGAAAATGTTCAAGCTGTGATTATGATTGAATGCCCGCGTCTTCTTTTTCCTTTCGCAAGACAGATTATTGCTGACGCGGTGCGCAGCGGTGGCTTTCCGCCTCTTCTCATTGATCCGATTGATTTTTCAGCACTATATCGTCAACGCCTTGCTGAAATGGAGCCGGCGGGAACGGCTTGATTGCCTACGAATCAGCTTTTTGCCGAATGTAATCGTTCCAAATAATTGTTGAGCCGAATCCAGAAATAAATTCGGCATGACGATCAAGATCATCCGGGGACAGTCTCTGCGGTAAGGAGCGTGGACGTGCGTCAACGCTCGCGCGCGCAGTCATTGTGTGTGCAATCACCTGCGTTTCAACTGAAAGTCCTAGATCTTTCTGTCTCCCGCCTAACAGCTCAATATAGACTTCAGCCAGTATTTCAGCGTCAAGCAAGGCACCATGTTTTGTTCGACGCGAATTATCGATCTGCAACCGCTGGCAAAGCGCGTCAAGATTGTTTGGCCCGAAGGGAAATTTTCGGCGGGCGATCACAAGAGTATCAATGATCCGCTCGGAGACGATTTCAGCCCGACCAATGCGTGACAGTTCCGCATTTAGAAAACCAAGATCAAAAGACGCATTATGTGCGACGAGTTTCGCGTCCCCGATGAAGGCTTCAAAAGAATCCGCAACATCAACAAAACGCGGCTTGTCACGCAGAAATTCATTCGAAAGGCCATGAACACGAAAAGCCGCATCCGGCATGTCACGTTCTGGATTCAGATAAACATGAAAGTTTTCACCCGTGGGGACATAATCGATGAGCTCGACACAGCCAATTTCAACAACGCGGTCTCCACTCAGTGGATTAAGCCCGGTTGTTTCCGTATCAAACACAATCTCGCGCAACATAGATATGAAGATCCATTTATGAGCCTAGCGGCCGGATAAGGTTTTGAGAATCGAAACAACCTGCCGCTCCGCATGAGGAATATCACGACTTGTATCGATAAGAAACTGCGCTCGTTGCCGCTTTTCTATGTCAGACATTTGTCGGCTCAACAAAATATCCATTTTTTCTTCGGTCATGCCCTCGCGCAACATCACACGTTTTCGTTGTGTGGCCGCATCAGTGGAGACAACAGCAACCGCATCGCAATGCCGATCTTTTCCATTCTCAAATAGCAGCGGAATGTCGAGGACAATAAGGGGAGAGTGACGATGTTTTTGAATGAATAGATCTTGTTCCTCCTGAACGACGGGATGAACAATCGACTCAAGCTGTTTTAATTTTTCCGGATGACCAACCACATGCGCCGATAGTCGCGCGCGATCAACTTCTATCAGAGGAGCTAGACGACCACGATATAGATAATGCACAGTCTGATCAGCATCATATACAGGAACACCGTGTTTTTTGAACAGGCTCGCAGTGGTCGATTTGCCCATGCCAATGGAACCGGTTAGTCCAAGAATAAAAGTCATGATTTTACCTGAAAAAGATCAGCTTCAATCAGAGCTCTTAATTCCGCTGTCACCCGCGGTCTTTGACCAAACCAATGCGCAAATCCCGGAACCGCTTGATGCAACAGCATGCCTAAACCATCGACGATTTTCAGGCCTTGATCTTGAGCTGATTTCAAGAAATCAGTGATGAGCGGAACATAGACAATATCCGTCACGATCGCTTTA
>RFZR01000125.1 GCA_009920595.1 Alphaproteobacteria bacterium
CGGTTAGCAGCCAGCATCAGTCTTGGACTTCACGGACGTGGACGCGCGGGGCCCGGAGAATCTTTCTGGCAGTATCGCGCGCTTCGCACCGGTGAAGCGCAATCACGCATTGATTGGCGCAAATCAGCGCGACACGCAAACACGCTCTATGTTCGCGATCATGAATGGGAAGCTGCACGTTCTTTCCATATTTTCATCGATCGCTCACAATCGATGTATTATAGCTCTGGCAAACATTCTCAGAAGATTGATCATGCCCTCATCATGGGCCTCGCTGTGGCGGATCTTCTTGTGCGCTCGGGTGAGCGCGTAGGATTGATTGGCCAATCACCACCCTCAGCCTCACGACAGATTATTGATCGCTTGGCAGAAGCGCTTCTTCATCCCATCGATCAAGATAAAGCCTTACCGCAAGTTCGGCCTTTACCAAAACAGGCGCATCTTATTTTGATCGGTGATTTTCTTACCGAGCCTGATGCGATCGAAACGACACTCAATGAATTTGATCGTGATGATATCTCAATAACTCTGCTTCGGATTCTCGATCCGGCTGAAATCCATTTTCCCTTTTCTGGCGAAACCGAATTGCTAAGCGTTGAAAGCGCGCTGGCACTTGATATTGGTGATGCAGCTGGATTTGCCGCGGAAGCACGCACGAAACTGCAGGCGCATGACCAAGCGCTTCATCAGATCGCTCAAAACCACCGCGCGTTTTTTATGACACATCGAACGGATGAGGCGATGACACAAAATCTCCTCGCTCTTATGACCCATTTTGCGCAGCGACAATATGCCGGAGCGCGTCGCGCCCATGGGTAGCCTCGTTTTCTCGTCACCCTTTTTGTTAAGCGCTCTTGTTCTTTTGCCGGGCCTCTGGTGGCTTTTACGTCTTCTGCCCCCACGGCCGCAAAAGGTTCTATTTCCACCACTTGAACTCCTTATCGATTCAAAACGTGATCAGGCGGAACCACGACGCACGCCGCTTTGGATTTTGTTGTTGCGCATCAGTCTTGCTGCGCTCTTTATCATCGCCATGGCGGGACCAATACTTGTCTCGCAAGTCGCATCTGTTTCAGGCCCCTCACCGCTTTTGATCATCCTGGATCAAGGGTGGTCGTCTGCAGCTGAATGGAAAGAGCGTACCGTTTTTGTGAACACGCTCATTGATGAAGCGGATCGCCAACAAAGCCCTGTCGCTCTTGTCGCAACAGGACAAAACAATTCACAAATCGAACCGCTCACGCCACAAAATGCGCGCAATAAACTTTCGAGTCTGGCGCCTGTCGCGTTCAACGCGCCTTGGGAAAAGCACGAAAAAGCCATTGCCGAATTTCTGAACCGTTTCCCCGATGCGCAAACGGTTTTGATTCCTGAATCCGCCTCACTCTTTGACGAACAAAAGCGCGACATAAAAATTTTTGCGGGCAAGCCGCTCACGCTTGTCGCATCACCTTACGCCCCGTTCGCACTCGCCGGATCAACTCATGATGCCAAAGGTTTAACGCTTCGCGTCATCCGTTCGACAAAGGGCACGGAACAAAAAGGTCGTATCCTTGCCTATGAAACGCAAGCGCGACTCATCGGTGAAACATCTTTCACCTTTGATAAGGCATCTACAGAGACCTCGGCTCAACTCTCATTACCTACCGAATTGTTAAATCGGATCACGCGGCTATCGATTGAAGGAGAGCGCACGGCGGGCGCGACATGGTTGATCGGTTCGGATGGACGGCGCCCTCGTGTTGGTCTTGTTGGCTCGACTGAAAGCGAAACGAAAAATCGCCTGGCTGATCCCTCTTGGTATATCAAACAAGCGCTGACTCCTTATGTTGATCTTTTCAATCCCCGGATGGGCCAAAGCGAAGCCATCGCGTCTCTTATCGAGTCAAAAGTTGATGTATTAATCTTAGGTGAGACAACGCAACTCTCACCAGAAGCGCTCAGAAAACTCGCTGCCTATTGTGAAAGAGGCGGGACACTTATTCGCTTTGCAGGTAACTTGTCACCTGATCGTGAAGACACGCTTTGGCCGGTGCGCTTGAGAGCCGATGGGCGCGCGCTCGGTGGCGCGCTCGATTGGCAATCGCCACGACAGCTCGCACCTTTCCCGGAAGCGTCACCTTTCTTTGGGCTTGATATTCCTGCTGATGTCACAATCAAACGGCAATGGCTCGCCGAACCTTCAAGTGATCTCAATAAATCAAGTTGGGCCAAACTTGATGATGGCACGCCGCTTGTCACAAATTCGGTCAAAGGCCGAGGCCGGATCATTTTATTCCACATCGCCTCTGATCCGACATGGTCGACCCTTCCGGTCTCCGGACTTTTTGTGGACATGTTGAAACGCATCGCGACACAAAGTCTCATCACTCAAAATGAATCATCCCCCTCTCAAAACAAAACGCCACAGGCACCTTTTTCTAGTCTTGATGGCTATGGCACTTTGGGTGCACCGCCAAATGATGCCGAACCGATTACACCAAACAAACTTATGCGTTCAGGGGCGCTTCATCCTGCCGGTTTCTATGGGAGTAAAGACGCGCTTTATGCGTTGAATGTTCTCAATGAGAAAGATCGCCTCATCAAACAAACTTATGAACTGTCCTCACAACAAAAGATCACGAGTCTCAAGGCTACGCCTTCTCAATCTCTGGTTCCTGCCCTCTTGCTGGCGGCGTTCGTTCTTTTCTTGATTGATACTTTATTCACTTTTCGAAATGTGAATCTTAAGTCATCGAGACAAAGCGCGTTTCCGGCTCTGTTTTTGATTGTTACTCTCTGCATATCATGGACAGAAGCACGCAGTGACACCGAGCCTCTCTCCCCGAAAGATCGCGATGGTGCGCTCTCAACCCGTTTGGCCTATGTGATCACAGGTGACGCCGCGCTTGATGAGATCAGTCGTGAAGGACTTCAAGGACTCTCACTCTTTTTACAAGATCATACAGCCATTGAGCCAGAAGCACCGATGGGTATCGATCTTGAGACCGATACGCTCTCGCTTTATCCTCTTATCTATTGGCCAATGCCCTCGACGGGACAAGGCCCCACACAAGCAGCACTTGCACGCCTTGAAACCTATATGCGGAATGGCGGCCTTCTGATTTTTGATACGCGCGACGCCGCTTCGAATTTCAACGCTGCGCCGTCTGCTGAAACACTCTTTCTGCAATCTCTCCTCTCTGGTTTAAGCGTTCCACCGCTCGAAGAGTTACCGGCCAATCATGTTCTGATGCGCTCCTTTTACCTTTTGCAGATGATGCCTGGGCGCTATGGCACAGGTAAAACATGGGTCGAGGCGTTACCGCCCGAAAGTGATCAGGCTGATGTGCCCGCACGCGCTAGCGATGGTGTCTCGCCTTTGATCATCACATCGAATGATTGGGCAAGCGCCTGGGCAATTGATCAATCAGGTCGCGCGCTTTATCCGATTGAAACAGCGATCCCGCGTCAACGGGAAATGGCGTTACGTGCCGGTGTCAATCTTGTCGTTTATTCCCTGACGGGAAATTACAAAGCCGACCAAATCCATGTGCCGGCTTTGCTTGAGCGTTTGGGACGGTGAGATGATCGTCTTTTCACCGCTCTTTTCTTCGCCGCTTTTTGAATTCGTGCTTGCGACGCTTTTTTTGGCAGCCGCCTTCTCACTTTATCAACGACGCGAGCGCGGCCTCATGCGCGCGCTTTTTTCACTTGTCTTTGCTCTGGTGATCGCCAATCCAACGATTACCATCAGAGAAACGAAGCCTCTCAAAAGCACCGTCGCCTTGGTCATTGACCGCAGCGGTTCCCAAACGCTTTCTGATCGCCCCTCGCAGAACGACCGCGCTGTTGAGGAGGTCAAAAAGAAAATCAATGCACTCGGATCTTTTGAAACGCGCGTGATTGATATCACAGACCGGAATGATGAGGGTACGCGCGTGTTTACACCTTTGCGCGATGCGCTTGCCGACCTCCCGCCAGAACAAATTGGCGGTGCAATCCTCATCACAGATGGAGTTGTCGATGATGTCCCAAAAGACGCTAAAAATTTAGGCTTTACGGCACCATTGCACGCTTTGATCACGGGCCATGCGCGTGAACGCGATCGTCGCGTTGAGTTACTCGAAGCGCCACCCTTTGGCATCGTCAATCGTGATGTCACGCTGCGCATCAAAGTGAGTGATCAAGGATTTAATGATCCTGTTCCGGTCACGATCCAGCAGGATGGAAAACAAATTGCCACCATCCGCGCGAAGCCGGGCGATCCGTTAACAGTCCCGATTTCTATAAATCATGCGGGGCCAAGCGTAATAGAAATTGAAGCCGAAGCGGCGAGAGATGAGCTGACGCCCATCAATAATCGCGTAGTCACCACAATCGAAGGCATTCGTGACCGCATGACGGTGCTTCTCGTTTCGGGAATTCCTCATCAAGGCGAACGCACATGGCGCAATATTTTGAAATCAGATGCCAATGTTGATCTCGTTCATTTTACCATTTTGCGCCCGCCGGAAAAGCAAGATGGTACGCCGGTGAATGAACTTGCTTTGATTCCATTTCCAACGAAGGAATTGTTTGAAACCAAAATCAATGAGTTTGATCTCATCATTCTTGATCGCTTTGCCGACATGGCGCTTTTGCCACCAACCTATTTCGCCAACATGGTGCGTTATGTCCGAAAAGGCGGTGCGATTTTGATTGCAGCAGGGCCTGAATTTGCGGGTGCTGAAAGTCCAGCTGAAACACCTTTGCGCGATCTTCTTCCAGCCTTTCCCACAGGCACGATCATTGAGTCGGAATTTTTGCCGCGCATAACTGCCGATGGTCAAAAACATCCTGTCACACGCGATCTCAAAGGCGGCGCGAGTGATCCCCCGCAATGGGGCGAATGGTTGCGCCAGATCGAAACCGGAAACATATCTGGCACAAGCGTGATGAGCGGGGCTCAAGATCAGCCGCTTCTGATTTTGCGACGTGATGGTGAAGGCCGTGTGGCCTTGCTTTTATCCGATCATGTGTGGCTCTGGGCGCGGCAATTTCGAGGTGGTGGACCGCATCTCGATCTCTTGCGCCATGTTGCGCATTGGTTGATGAAAGAACCTGCACTTGAAGAAGAAGCGTTGCGCGCGCAAAGCGATAAAGGACGCATCACGATTGAACGACAAAGCATGAATGAGGCAGTCGCTCCTCTCACGCTCACATCGCCTTCGGGAAAAGATAAATCGATCACGCTTGAGCCAAAGGCACCTGGTCTTTGGCAAACCACAATCACAGCCGATGAAACGGGGCTCTATAAAGTCACGGACGGAACACTCACCGCTTTTGCGAGTGCGGGGCCTTCCAATCCCCGTGAATTCCAAGATGTGCTTTCAACACGTGATCGTCTTCTGACTTTGTTTGAAAGC
>RFZR01000126.1 GCA_009920595.1 Alphaproteobacteria bacterium
GGACGCATCCCACAACGCGCCCCATGTGCCGATATCCGACCAATCAAATGAGGCTGTCACAACAGCGGCGTGAATTGTCTTTTGCATTACGGCATAATCAATTGAAATCTTCGGTGCATTGGCAAAGGCTTCGGCATTTAAAAGCGTGGCGCCAAGATCTATGCTCGCTAACTGAAGTGCTGTGGCAGCACATGCACTAATTTGAGGCGCGTGACGCTCAAGCTCTTCAATCATGGTTGCGGGCCTGAACATGAAATTGCCCGAGTTCCACACATAGGCTTCTGCCACGAGATCACGCGCCATGGACGCGTTCGGCTTTTCAAGAAAAATCGAAATATGCCGCGCATCACCCTCAACCTTGTCACCCGGCTTGATATAGCCATAGGCGGTTGAGGGATGAGACGGCGTCACGCCAAAGGTCACGATCTTGCCAGCTTCTGCGGCAGGTAGAGCCCGCTTCACACTCTCGCGAAAGCCTTGCACATCGGCAATCAAATGATCGGCCGCAAGCACCAAACCCAAAGCGCTCTCGTGATGCTGCTTCACCCAATGCGCGGCGGCAGCAATCGCAGGTGCTGAGTCACGCGGGCTCGGCTCCATCAGAATATCCACCGCAACACCCACCGCCTCAGCCTGTTCTTCAGCGAGAAAGCGGAACTTCTCATTCGTTACAATCAAAGGCCGACCAAACAAGGTCGGATCATCGACCCGCTTCAACGTCGCCTGAAAAGTTGAAAGCGTCCCCAAAAGCGGCACGAATTGCTTCGGAAAACTATCCCGCGAAACCGGCCACAGCCGCGTACCCGAGCCACCGCAGAGAATGATAGGAATGAGGGTCATGATGCGAGAGGCTCCATTTTCAGAAAGATTACCCGGTTACGAAATCAACAGGACGCATCACTAACCTGTTCGCTCATCAAACTATCCATCGGATTAATGCTTAGGCTGCGCTTCGGCAACAAAAAACCCCGCGTCGAGACGCGGGGTAAAAGGTCAATCTAGGGAGTAAGATTGAATTCAATGGAAATGATACTCTGAGCTATTTCCGCTTATTCTGGCGATTGGCGATCAAATCATCGACCACACCTGGATCAGAGAGGGTTGATGTATCGCCAAGATTGCTAAATTCATCCTCGGCAATCTTACGCAAGATGCGGCGCATGATTTTGCCCGAGCGTGTTTTGGGCAAACCCGGCGCGAATTGAATGAGATCGGGCGAGGCGATGGGCCCGATTTCCTTACGCACCCAGGCAACAAGTTCTTTGCGCAAAGCGTCCGTTGCCTCAGTACCGGCCATCAAAGTGACATAAGCATAGATGCCCTGCCCTTTGATGTCATGCGGATAACCGACAACTGCCGCTTCCGATACTTTTTCATGAGCGACGAGTGCACTTTCAACTTCAGCAGTGCCCATGCGATGACCCGAAACATTGATCACGTCATCAACGCGACCCGTGATCCAGTAATAACCATCCGCATCGCGACGGCAGCCGTCACCGGTGAAATATTTATTCGCATAAGTTGCGAAATAGGTTTCCATGAAACGCTTGTGATCACCATAAACGGTGCGCATCTGGCCCGGCCATGAATCGGAAATCACAAGATTACCTTCGCAGGCGCCGGTCTGCACAACGCCATTAGCATCAACAATCTCAGGCTTCACACCAAAGAAGGGACGCGTTGCCGAGCCAGGCTTCAAAGCGGTTGCACCGGGAAGCGGCGTGATGAGAATGCCCCCTGTCTCTGTTTGCCACCATGTATCAACAATCGGGCAACGTCCGTCACCCACAACGCGATGATACCATTCCCACGCTTCCGGATTGATCGGTTCACCAACCGAACCCAACAACCGCAACGACGCACGCGATGTTTTCTTGACTGGCTCTTCACCAGCACCCATCAATGAACGGATCGCAGTCGGTGCGGTGTAGAAAATATTGACCTTGTGTTTATCAACGACATCCCAGAAGCGCGAAATCGACGGATAGGTGGGAATGCCTTCAAACATCAATGTTGTCGCGCCATTCGCGAGCGGGCCATATACGATGTATGAATGGCCGGTCACCCAACCCACATCGGCCGTGCACCAATAAATATCGCCTTCGTGATAATCGAAGACATATTGATGCGTCATCGACGCGTAAACGAGATAGCCGCCTGTTGTATGAACAACGCCCTTTGGCGCACCGGTCGAACCTGATGTGTAAAGAATAAAAAGCGGGGCTTCCGCTTCCATCGGCTCGGGCTTGCATTGCGTTGCCGCTTTCGCCGCTTCATCGTGATAATAATAATCACGACCATCCTGCATATGCACCGCGCCGCCTGTGCGCTTCACGACGATTTGAGATGTGACAACGCCCGGAACGCGCTTCAATGCCTCATCGCAATTGGCTTTCAGAGGAACTTTTTTACCACCACGCAAACCTTCATCCGCTGTAATCAGCACTTTGGATTTACATCCATCAATGCGACCTGCGAGTGAATCAGGTGAAAACCCACCAAACACAATCGAATGTACCGCGCCGATGCGCGCACAAGCGAGCATCGCATAAGCGGCTTCCGGAATCATCGGCAAATAAATTGTAACCGTGTCGCCTTTGTGTACGCCATGCGCTTTGAGCACATTCGCGAAACGGCACACTTCATCATGTAATTCTTGATAGGTGATATGCTTTGAATCATTCGGATCATCGCCCTCCCAGATGATCGCCGTTTGATGGGCGCGGTGGGGCAAATGACGATCGATGCAGTTCATTGAGACATTGGTGACGCCATCTTCAAACCATTTGATCGAGACGGCGCCGGGCGCGTAGCTCGTATTCTTCACTTTCGTGTAGGGCTTGATCCAATCAATGCGCTTGCCGTGTTCACTCCAAAACGCTTCCGGATCTTTGACGGACGCGTCATACATTGCCTTATATTTGGCATCATCAACGAAAGCGCGTTTGGCCCAGTCTTGCGACACGGGATAGAGCTTGTCGGACATCGAATTTCCTCCCTCAACGCTCCAGTGGCTCACGGGCCCTGGTGCGGGTCTTTCACGAAACGGCTCAATCAGGTCTTAAAAGACCCTTCCACCTTGTTTTCCATTATGAAGGCCCGCGCCCCGCGGGACAAGACCGTGACAGGTCACACTTTGGTTGGGCAGGCGTTTGAGACGGGTAAATGGAGCGCATCAGAGTCTATTATGTGCGATTTGGCAGTCTAACCCTGCAAATTTTAGGAATTTAAAGCCTAAACCCCACCCAATTTGCAGATATGTTTCCATTCCGCCTCGGTCACGGCCGCTTGAAGGGCTTCACCGCTTTCAAATCGACAACCACCCAAGGCTCGCCCGCTTCCGCTGTCGGATCGGGATAGGCTTCGCGGATCACTTCGACAATGCCAACGATCTCTTTGCCTTCATTCGAATGATAGAAGAAGCCCTGATCGCCCTTCTTCATCGCCATCAAATTCAGCTTTGCCAAATGATTGCGCACACCATCCCAATGCGTACCTTTGGCACCGGCTTTTACCTGCTGATCCCATGACCATTTGAAAGGTTCGGATTTGTAAAGCCAAAACGCCATGATAAATTATTCCTCTTTGATCGGTCTATTCATCAACATGTTCACAGCATCATCGACCGATAATTTTCCATCCAAGATTGCGGCCATCGAGGCCACAATGGGCATATCAACACCACGCGCTCTCGCAATCTGATCGAGAATACGCGCTGTAAATACGCCCTCTGCCAATTTACCGCCGCCCGCTTCTGATACGGCTTTACCTTGTCCAAGATCATAACCGAATGAAAAATTTCTCGAATGAAGAGAGCTTGCTGTGAGTACGAGATCACCGAGACCCGCAAGCCCCACAAGCGTTTCAGGCTTCGCATCATAAGTCTTTGCGAAGCGCTGCAATTCAGCAAAGCCCCGTGCAATCAAAGCTGCGCGTGCACTCTCGCCAAGTCCGCGCCCTTGAACAATACCGGCCGCAATCGCGAGAACATTTTTTGCCGCGCCGCCAATTTCAACGCCACGCACATCGCTTGAATGATAAATTCGAAAACGCGGCGAAGAGAGTGCATGCGCAAGATGTTCTGCAATTTCAGCAAGCGGCGCTGCCAGGACGACGGCCGTCGGTAACCCTTTTGCCACATCATCCGCAAAACTTGGACCTGATAGAATTGCGGGCATCGCTCCCGGTAAAGCATCGGCAACAATCTCGCTCATAAATTCACCTGAGCGTCGATCAATGCCTTTTGCGGCAATGATGACCGGAAGACCACTCTTCATCACGAAAGCAAGCGCCTCACAAATCTCACGCACATATTGAGCGGGGATCGCGAGAATGATGGCGCGCGCTGAAGACACAGCCTCTTGTAAAGACGATGTGGGTGTAATCGAAAGCGGCAAATCAATTCCAGGAAGACGTTTTTTATTCTCGCGCGTTGCGATCATTGCAGCGGCTTGATCGGCATCGCGACTCCACAATGTCACATGACGCCCGGCTTTTGCCGCAGCAAGCGCCAAAGCGGTGCCCCACGCTCCTGAACCGATCACAGCAATTTTATCAAACATGGGTTTGATTATCCCTTATATCGGTTGTGACAGCGAGAGGCCAACGCGCACGTGGTGCAAAGTCTAGTGGATCAATCAAACCTTGCTGAAAACGCTCAATGCCTGCCCATGCGATCATCGCGCCATTATCCGTGCACAGTGCTTGAGGAGGCGCAACCAAAGGCAGTTTTTTACGAAGCGCTAAAGCTTCGAGTCCTGCACGTATCGCGCGGTTGGCAGCAACGCCCCCGGCTATCACAAGCGCTGTTACAGAAATGTTCAATTCATCAAGACGATCAAATGCCATGCGGGTGCGATCAATGATGCTTTCAACAATCGCTTTTTGAAATGACGCGCATAGATCACGCACATCCTGTTGAGACAATGGCGCAATTTTTTCAGCTTCGATGCGAACCGCAGTCTTTAATCCGGACAAAGAAAAATTTGGCTCTTTGCGTCCCATCAAAGGACGCGGGAATGCAAAGCGCAATGGATTACCTTCTTTCGCCAAGCGTTCGACTTGTGGTCCACCTGGATAAGGAAGGCCGAGCATCTTTGCGACTTTGTCGAAGGCTTCGCCAATCGCATCATCGATTGTTGTCCCTAAACGCAGATAGTCATCAACGCCTTTGACAACGAGAAGCTGTGTGTGTCCGCCGGAAGCGAGCAGCAACAAATAGGGAAAGGCCACACCATCTGTGAGACGCGGTGAAAGTGCATGCGCTTCAAGATGATTAACCGCAAGAAAGGGCTTCTTCGCGACCAGCGCCAAAGCCTTTGCGGTTGTTAACCCCACCATCACCCCGCCAATAAGCCCTGGCCCCGCGGCA
>RFZR01000127.1 GCA_009920595.1 Alphaproteobacteria bacterium
GCCATCGTTCTTGTCGATATAGGCGCCCGCTTTCGTCATGTATTCGACGGTTGAGGGAATGGCATCGGCAAAACCGATCTGCTCTAACACATCGAGAATCTTGTGATGGATCTTTTGCATATCGTCTTGCGAGAGCACTTGATATTTTCCACCGGGAAGCCCCGGCCAAATCGGCCGATCCGCATCAGAGAGTTTTGAAGCACGGGCTTGGCGACGCGCATCGCGCCCTCCACGGCGGCCGCTGTCACGTGAAGAAGTTTCCATCGCGTCGATGCTCATTAAGACCCTCCCCAAGGATCGATTTCCTGTTGAAAGAACAGAGCCTTGGCGACCCTAAACCGTCAAGAGATTGATTTTCATCATAAGATGAATTTCATTCAACATATGACTGATTTAACAAGCTCTCAATCCAGCTCCGTCCGCGAAGGGCCATTGCCGTCTCTGACGGCTTTGCGCGCATTCGAGGCGGCAGCGCGGCATGAGAGCTTTCGGCTCGCGGCCGAGGAATTGAGCATTACCCAATCGGCGGTGAGCCATCAGATCGCGCATCTTGAAGCCCATCTGGGGAAAGATCTCTTCCGCCGGACGGGTCGTCGGGTGGAGCTCACCGAGGCCGGACGGCTCTATTTTCCCTATTTGCGCGAGGCTTTTGAGCGGATTGAGACCGGAACGCGGCTGGTTTCGCGCCCTGCGCAGCAGGAATTGACGGTTCAGGTTTATGTGACAGTCGCGGCCCGCTGGCTGATGCCGCGCGTGCATACGCTGCAGAAATCCTGCCCCGACCTCCATGTCCGCTTTAATACCAGCCAGATGGACTGGGAATTTGACCCTCGTAACGCCGATATCGGCATGGTCTGCACGGTGGATTCCAACCGCCCCGGCTTTTCTTACACCCCGCTTTTCGAATCGCGGCTTGTGGCCGTGTGCTCGCCAAATCTGTTGAAAAATCAGCCGCCGCTCGTCCATCCGCGCGATGTCGCGCGCTTCACGCTTCTCGAACTCTATACGGCGGCGGGCGATTGGGACGCGTGGCTCGGCCCGGGCGGCCGCTCGGGCCTAGGGGAAGCGGCCAGTATTCGTTTTGATTCTTATCTTCTCGCGCTTGAGGCGGCCTGCGACGGGCAGGGCATTGCGCTCGCGCCTGATTTTCTTGCCGAGCCTGATTTGGCTTCGGGCCGCCTTGTTTCCCCCATTCGCCATTCGGTGCCGCAACCTGCGCGCTGGTATCTTGTTGCGCGGCAGGATCGCGCCGATGAGTTGGCGATCCAACGCTTTCGTGATTGGCTGATAAAAGAAGTTGAACCGCTTCGGAGACCTTAAATGAGTAAGAAACAAAAGCGCAGTGCTCTTCCTTTGAACGCCGCGCGTGAAGTGAAGTTTAAAGCCGAAGTGGTGAGAGACGGTGTGCGTGTCATCGAGAATATTTTTATTCCGCTGTCTGATGGCACACGACTTTCCGCGCGTTTGTGGTTGCCGGTAGATGCTGAAAGCAATCCCGTGCCCTGCGTGCTTGAATATATCCCTTATCGTAAAACCGATGGCACGCGCGGACGCGATGAGCCAATGCATGGTTATTTTGCGCGCCATGGCACTGCGGCCATTCGCGTTGATCAGCGCGGTTCAGGTGAATCAGACGGCTTGATGGAAGACGAATATATCAAGCAAGAACAAGACGACGCGATTGAAGTGATCGCCTGGATTGCCGCACAAAAATGGTGCTCCGGCAATGTCGGCATGATGGGAAAAAGTTGGGGCGGCTTCAATTGTCTGCAAGTGGCGATGCGTCGTCCGCCTGCATTGAAAGCGGTGCTTTCCGTCTGCTCAACCGATGATCGTTATAGCGACGATATTCATTATATGGGCGGCTGTTTGTTGAATGATAATTTCTGGTGGGGCGCGATTATGCATGCCTATCAGGCGCGCCCGCTTGATCCCGCCATTGTTGGCGCACGCTGGCGCAAGGATTGGATTGAGCGCGTCAAAGCGATGCCGAATTGGCCGGTGCTCTGGATGGAGCATCAACGCCGTGATGATTATTGGAAACACGGCTCCGTCTGCGAAGATTGGGATGCGATTGAATGCCCCGTCATGATCACCGGTGGATGGGCTGATGCCTATACAAATACATTGCCGCGGTTGCTCGCCGGATTAAAAGTCCCGCGTCTCGGGATTCTTGGTCCTTGGGCGCATATCTATCCGCATGATGGCACGCCCGGTCCGGCGATTGGCTTTTTACAAGAAGCGCAACGCTGGTGGGATCATTGGTTGAAGGGTGACGACACCGGCATCATGAATGAGCCGATGTTGCGCGCTTATGTCGAAGATGAAACCGGCGCGGGGAAATGGACCGAACATCGTAAAGGTTATTGGGTGGGTGAGGCACACTGGCCTTCACCGCGCATTGCGCCAACGGAGTTTCATCTCGGCGATGGTGCACTTTCAACCACTTCACAAAATGCGCTTTCGATTTCATTTCGCTCGCCACAATGGGTAGGTATGGGATGTGGTGAATGGATGGGCACGGGCGTTGCGGGTGAACAACCTGCCGATCAACGCATCGATGACGGGATGAGTCTTTGCTTTGACACCGCACCACTCGAAGAGGATGTGGTCATTCTTGGTGCGCCAGAATTCTCATTTGAATTTTCAAGTGATAAGCCCGTCGCACAAATTGCCGCGCGGCTTTGCAATCTGCGTGAAGATGGCGCTTCGCATCGCGTCTCTTATGGTGTCTTGAATCTCACGCATTATGAGTCGCATGAACATCCAAAGAAACTTGAGCCTGGTAAAAAATACAAAGCGAAAGTTACTTTGAATGCGTGTGGCCATCATTTCCGCAAAGGCACACGCATCAGACTTGCTCTTTCAACCGCCTATTGGCCGTTGATTTGGCCTGCACCGGAAGCGGCGACGCTGACGCTTTCAACGGGTAATTCCTCATTGATGTTGCCTATTCGTCCCGCATCAAGCGACGATCAAGCGGTTAAATTTTTGCCGCCTGAAAGCGCGCCCGATGCGCCTGTGTCGATCATCCGCAAAGGTCATGCTGAGCGTAGAGTCGAGATTGATCTTCTCAATCGTTCAGCCACTTATCGCACGGTGGGTGAGGGCGGTGTGTTTGGTGAAGGTGTACGCCAATTTGATGAAACGGGCACATCGCTAAGCCATGATCTCACGCGTGAATTGACGATTTCGGCCGATGAGCCGCTTTGCGCGCGTTATCTGATCACGCAAGCCTATGAAATGGGCCGTCCAGGATGGATGACGCGATCAGAGACGCGTATGGAACTCACTTCGACGCTCAAAGAATTCCATGTCAAAGCGCGCACGGAGATTTTCGAGAATGGAAAATCACGTCTCGTGCGCGAATGGGATGACTTGGCCTGCATCCTCAGGCGTGGGGAGCGACGCATGATCACTCGCGAGCTTTTGTAATGCCGCACCCGCCTCCGGTGGAAAGGGCGAAATTTTCGGACCTGTCTGATCGATTGAGGCCAGCAATTGCTCACAAGTTGCGAGCAATGTGCCTGTTTCACCATGACGGAGCCATTGATAAAGTCGAAGTCTTTTAGCGTCGATTTCAAGAATCTGTCCCGAGACTTTGAGTGGCGCGCCTTCTTTCACTTCGTGATGAAAGCGTAATTGCATCGCGAGTGTGAAAAGCGTGTGGTTGGTGGCTTTTCGTCCCTCCGTATCAAGTCCGATTTGATCCATAAGCGCATCAATCGCGCGTGAAAAAGGGATCGCATAAGCGGCATCATTCATATGGCCGTTGAAATCGACCCACTCTTTCAAAACGACAGCGTCATAAAGATGCATTGGTTCGGTCATCAGCGCGCGCCTTGATTAGATATGATCCGGACGCCCTTCGGCTTCGGGCCAGTAATTTTTAACAAGCTTCAGAAGATCATTCAAAAACGCATCACGACGACGTTCAAGTTCTTTTACCGAGCGACCGGCAGCTTGATGTTCGCATCCATCGACAATCCGGTCGATGATTTGATCGGTAAGTTCAGGGGCGGGGGTGTATGAATAGGGCAATTTCAAAGCCGGGCCGAATTGATGCATGAAATGGCGCATGCCGGCATCCCCACCCGCAAGCTGGAAGGTGAGGAATGTGCCCATGAGCGACCAACGCAAGCCACAGCCATAAACAACAGCCGCATCAATTTCTTCGGTCGTTGCGATGTCATCTTTGATGAGCCAGAGCGCTTCGCGCCACAAGGCTTCCATCAAACGGTCGGCAATGAAGCCTTCAATTTCTTTGCGCACATGCAAAGGCCGCATACCGATTTGGCGATAGAAATTTTTTGCCGCTTCAACAGTGGCGGGCGCTGTTTTCTCACCCGCGACAATTTCAACAAGCGGTAAGAGATAGACAGGGTTGAAGGGATGGCCGACAACAATGCGTGATGGATCTTTGCAAAGCTTTTGCAGGCTTGTTGGTAATAGATAAGAGGTCGATGAGGCGATGATCGCACCAGGCTTTGCGTGCGAATCAATTTCGGCCAAGAGTTTTTGTTTCAGTTCTTCGCGCTCGGGCGCGTTCTCTTGAATGAAATCGGCATTTTTAACAGCCTCCGCGACGCTTGAAACATATGTCAAACGCGATTGGCTCGCATCTTTCGCAAGCCCTGCGGTCTCGAGTGCGGGCCAGGCATTGGCAATCGCCGCGCGGATCTTCGCTTCGCCATCGGGCGCCGGATCAAAGGCCACAACATCAAGTCCATGCGCGAGACAGCGCGCGGCCCAACCGGAACCGATGACGCCCGATCCGATTATGGCGACGGTTTTGACAGACGAAGACATGGACTTAACTCCCGCGTGAATGGATAACTGCGACAGACTATCGCTGAACCAACGTCTAAGGGGAAGCCTCTCTGCGACAGTGATTTGGCAGGGCCCGACCGGTCGATGCATTCGGGCCCGCGCCGCTGCTATGTCGTTTCCGTTGAGGTCTATGTCCTTTTTGGGCGCGCAGTTTCCCAAGAATCATGAGACACAGGATCATGGTGCGGATTTAAGTTTTTTCATGTCTTTGTCGTCTCCCTCTCTTGAAGCAGATCATCATGCGCTCAGAAAAGCGCGGCGCTCGCGGTGGCGCGGCATTGCCTATGTCGCGATCGCGGCCTTTCTCTGGAGTACGGCCGGCATTTGGGTGCGCTATCTCACGCTTGATATTTGGACCATTCAATGCGGGCGCGCATTTTTCGGAGCGCTTTCACTCTTCATCTATGTCGCTTGGGTTGATCGCGATAACATCATCCGCCCTTTTGCAACCATTCCCTTTGCCGGCTTTGTCATCGTGCCGATCAATACGATCGGCATGATGGCCTATATGCAAGCTTTGAATTGGACAACGGTTGC
>RFZR01000128.1 GCA_009920595.1 Alphaproteobacteria bacterium
TGCCGGATGAATGACGAGCGAGCGCGTATCGCCAACATTCGCAAGATGCGAGAAGAGTTTCAAATTCTTTACAAGCGCAATGCCGGCATCATATCCGCCTTTCAAACCAAAGGTGAACACGGCGCCCGCACCCTTTGGCGTGTAGCGTTTGGCAAGCGCATGATATTTATCCCCTTCGAGACCCGGATAGCTGACCCACGCAATATTTGGATGTTTTGCAAGATGACGCGCAACAGCAAGCGCATTATCCGAATGTTTTTGCATCCGCAGCGGAAGCGTTTCGATGCCTGTCAAAATCAAAAACGCGTTGAAGGGTGAAAGAGCGGGACCAAGATCACGAAGTCCCAACACACGTGCAGCGATCGCGAAGGCAAAATTGCCGAAGGTTTCGCCAATCACAATGCCATTATATTCAGGACGCGGTGTCGAAAGCAGCGGATATTTGCCACTCGAAACATAATCGAAGTTACCACCATCAACGATCACACCGCCAATCGAGTTGCCGTGACCGCCCAAAAATTTTGTTGCCGAATGCACAACGATATTGGCGCCGTGTTCGAAAGGCTTGATGAGATAGGGCGTTGCCAGCGTATTGTCGACAATCAACGGCACGCCGGCTTTTTTGGCAATCGCCGCAATGCCCGCAATGTCGGTCACAACACCACCCGGATTGGCGATGGATTCAATGAAGATCGCCTTTGTTTTTGGGGAGAGTGCAGCTTCGAACGTGGAGAGATCGTCTGGATCAGCCCATTTCACGCGCCAATCAAAACTTTTATAGGAGTGATTGAATTGATTGATCGAACCGCCATAAAGTTTTTTGGATGCGATGAATTCATCGCCTGGCTGTAAGAGCGTGTGAAAAATCAAAAACTCAGCCGCATGGCCTGAAGCGACAGCCAGTGCAGCGGTACCCCCTTCAAGCGCGGCCACACGGCCTTCAAGCGCGGCATTGGTCGGGTTGGTGATGCGTGTGTAGATGTTGCCGAAGGCCTGCAAACCAAACAAAGAAGCCGCGTGATCGACATCGTCGAAAACGAAGCTCGTTGTCTGGTAAATCGGAGTGACGCGTGCGCCGGTAGCCGCATCAGGAGCGGCGCCGGCATGAACGGCAAGGGTTGAAAATCCCGGGGTCGTGCTCATCGAAGTCTCCTTAGAAAATCATTCAATTTCAACGTTTTAGCTTTTCTGGGGTCTCTTTCGAGATCGAGTATTCCCAGAAAAATCCTTAAAATCAATCAATTCGTTCTTTTTAGAGAACATTTTTGCAAAGGTCAATCGGCTTGGTGAGATCACACGTAAAACACAATAACTCGCTAAGCGTTCTGATCTTTTTCATTCCAACCCAAGGACCGAGCCCATGTCAAAAAAGAGCGATGCTCCCGTTGAGATGCAAACGCCGACCCTCACGCGTGATATGATTTCACTCTATGATACATTTACGCATGGTGGGATGGATCGTCGGTCTTTCATGAATCATTTGGCGGCGCTTGCAGGGTCAACAACCGCAGCCATGGCTCTTCTTCCCATGCTCAGTAATGATTACGCGCGCGCTGAAACCATCAAGCCTGATGATCCGCGTCTGATCATTGAAGAAAATGTTGCGGTCACTGGCGCTGATAAGGGATTAACCGGTTATCTCGCGCGACCCAAAGATGCGAAGCGTTTGCCAGCGGTTGTTGTTATTCACGAAAATCGCGGTCTCAATCCGCATATCAAAGACATCACACGACGTATCGCGCTTGAAGGCTATCTCGCTTTTGGTGTCGATATTTTATCGCCAGAGGGCGGTACGCCAAGCAATGAAGATCAAGCTCGGGATATGATCGGAAAAGTATCAGGGGATGCCGCAGAAGCGCGCGCGTCTGCTACCGTCAGATTCTTAAATACGTATCCGCAATCTACGGGGAAGGTGGGTGCGATTGGTTTTTGCTGGGGTGGTGGTCTTGTCAACCGCCTCGCTGCGGGAGAGCCAAGTCTAAAGGCAGGTGTGTCCTATTATGGTGGTCAAATTCCTGCCGCACGCGTGGCTTCAATCAAAGCAGCTTTGTTGTTGCATTATGCCGGGCTCGATCAACGCATCAATGCCGGAATCGCCGATTATAAAGCGGCACTTGATCAGGCAAAAATCCGCTATGAGATGTTCATTTATGACGGCGTCGATCACGCGTTTAATAATGATACAAATGCGGCACGTTACAATAAGGATGCCGCGGATCTTGCATGGTCGCGGAGCATGGCGTTTTTGAAAAAAGAATTGAGCTGATCACTTTGCTCTGAAGCGTTCCAATCTTACATGCCACGCTTCTGAAAGCCTTTATCGGCCATTACAGGCTTCTTCGATGAGATCAGTCCGGTATTGACACCGGACCACCCGATCTCACCGGAGAAGCGACCGAATTCGATTTTCGGACAACGGTTCATGATAACGGTTAAACCCTGCGCCTCAGCCTTTTCTGCGGCTTTATCGTTGCGCACGCCGAGTTGCATCCAGATTACTTTTGGGACGGGGAAAAGCTTTAGCGCTTCATTGGTAATTTCTTCAGCCGCTTCCGAATTACGGAAGATATCCACCATATCGATTGGACCGGGAACATCTGCGAGAGAGGCGTAAACGCGCGCGCCAAAAAAGTCTTGCCCGGCTAATCCGGGATTGATCGGGTAGAGTGTATAACCGCGTTCAATCAAATATTTTGTAACAAAAAAACTCGGCCGCGATTGATTTGATGAAAAGCCTACAAGCGCAATATTTTTTACAGTTTTCAAAACCTTTTTAATGGCCTCATCGGGGTATGAATTGTGTCGTGCCGGATCATAGCTCATGACCCGCTCCATTGCGGATCGCGTTTTTCAATAAAAGCGTTGATGCCTTCCTCTGCATCGCGCGCGAGCATATTGTTGACCATCACTTCTGAGGCATAGAGATAGGCCTCCGTCAATTTCATCTCCGCTTGCTCGTAGAAAGCGCGTTTGCCGATTGACACAGTAAGCGGTGATTTTGAGGCAATCATCCGCGCCATCACTTCGGCATGAGCGAGCGCTTCGCCTTCTGTTACAACGCGATTAACAAGACCTATGCGTAAAGCGTCTTCAGCGCGCACTGTGTCACCTAGCAAGAGCATTTCCATTGCGTGTTTTCTTGAGACAGTTCGCGAGAGGGCAACCATCGGTGTTGAACAGAAAAGTCCGATATGAACGCCCGGTGTAGCAAAGCGCGCTTCTTCTCCCGCAACCGCAAGATCGCAACTGGCAACGAGCTGACAACCGGCGGCCGTGGCGACTCCTTCAACAGCAGCGATGACAGGTTGCGGCAATGAAATAATTTTTTGCATCATCGTGGCGCAGCGCGCGAGTATATCCACGAAATAAGCGCGACCACGATCGGGATCCTGCCGATGCGCGCTCATCTCTTTGAGGTCATGGCCTGCTGAAAATACGGGTCCATTAGCTGCAAGAATAATGGCACGAATGTCTTTGCGTTTTTCGATCCGCGCAAAGGCATTCATGAGCGCGGCGATCATGTCTTCCGAAAGCGGATTGCGCTTTTCCGGCCGGTTCAAAGTCAGAACGGCATAGCCGTGCCGTTCGGTCTCGAGAAGGAGCGGGTTTATTGTCATCCACAAACCGTCGCGCCGGACGCGCTAAAGGTCAAGATTGTGATGAGTGCGGTGTGCTCTTGTTTGAAATCCATTCCTCGCTTAACCCTCCTTTTATGTCCGATGCCACTCTCACACTGTCCGAAATCAACGCATTTTTGCGGCGGGACTTCCCCCAGCTGTTTAGCCATGGCGAAATCTTCTCGGTGACCGAGATTGGCGTGGGCACTTGCTGCATGCGTATGGCCTATCATGAAAGCCAGCTCCGGCCCGGAGGCACCATTTCCGGACCTGCGATGATGCAACTTGCCGATGTTTCGATTTGGGTGGCGCTTTTGGGCGCGATTGGTGAAGTGCCTCTTGCAGTGACCACCAATCTCACGATCAATTTTCTTAAGAAGCCCGAGCCCCGCGCGTTGTTCGCACGCTGCAAAATGCTCAAGATCGGTAAAAGCCTCGCTGTTGGGGAGGCAACCCTCACTTCGGAGGGATCCGAAGATATTGTCGCCCATGCGGTGGCCACTTATGCGATCCCGCCGCAAAAATGATGTGGTACTATATTACCTAATTTATTAAACCATTGAATTTATTGCGTAATTATATTTTCTACTCTGAGATTCCCTGTTGACGGCAGAAGGGCGCTTGGTTACATGCCTCTCATCGAGACAAGGGTCGGTGCGCCGGCCCTTTCTGTTTGTCACCGGCCACACTTGGCCTCTGTTAGTGGAATTGTCCCATGACCTCTTTTTCGGCCAAGCCTGCCGAGGTCCAGAAGAAATGGGTGCTGATTGATGCGAAGGGCCTTGTTGTTGGCCGTCTTGCTTCCATCATTGCGCTCCGTCTTCGCGGCAAGCATCTTCCGACATTCACGCCCCATGTTGATTGCGGCGACAATGTCATCGTCATCAATGCGGATAAGGTTGTTTTGACCGGCCGCAAGCGTGACCAGAAAGTCTATTATCATCACACCGGTTATCCGGGGGGCATCAAGGAACGCACTGCGAAGTTCATCCTTGAAGGTCGTTTCCCAGAGCGCGTTGTCGAGAAGGCCGTTGAGCGCATGTTGCCGCGTGGCCCCTTGGGTCGCCAGCAACTTGGCAATCTCCGCGTCTATGGTGGCGCAGATCATCCGCATGCCGCCCAGACGCCCGTGACACTCGATGTCGGCGCGTTGAACCGTAAAAATGTGAGGAGCGCTTGATCATGGCTGCATCGCTTCAGTCTCTCTCCGATCTTAAGGGATCACCCGCTGCACCTGCAGAAGCTCCACGCCACGTGCAGAAGCTCGACAAGCAAGGTCGTGCTTATGCCACTGGCAAGCGTAAGGACGCCGTCGCCCGTGTTTGGATCAAGCCGGGCAAAGGCACGATCACGGTGAATGGCCGTGCGCTTGAAGTGTATTTCGCGCGTCCGGTGTTGCGGATGATCTTGCAGCAACCTTTCGGTATCGCGTCACGCGTGGGCCAATATGACGTCACCGTCGATGTTGCGGGTGGCGGTCTTTCGGGTCAAGCCGGTGCGGTTCGCCACGGTCTCTCGAAAGCGCTCACATATTATGAGCCGGAACTGCGTGGCGTTCTCAAGAAGGCCGGTTTTCTCACCCGCGATAGCCGCGTGGTCGAGCGTAAGAAATATGGCCGCAAGAAAGCACGCCGGAGCTTCCAGTTCTCGAAGCGCTAATCAACGCGTTTCAGTTCTTCAAAATTCAAAAGCCCGCGTTTATCGCGGGCTTTTTC
>RFZR01000129.1 GCA_009920595.1 Alphaproteobacteria bacterium
GATACGCTTGCAGGGCTTCGTTATGCAAAGGCGCAAGGCCAATATATTCTATCTGTTGTGAATGTGCCGACCTCTTCCATCGCGCGCGAGAGCGATGTTGTGATCCCGACCCTTGCAGGTCCTGAAATTGGTGTCGCGTCAACAAAAGCCTTCACCTGTCAATTGACGGCGCTCGCCTGTCTTGCGCTTGCCGCAGGACGCGCGCGCGGCACGCTCTCAGAAGCGGATGAGCAGGCTCTGGTCACGGATCTTGTGGCGGTTCCCGCTTTGATGGTTGAAGCGTTAAAAAGTGAAACACACATCGAACATGTCGCGCATGATATGGCGAAAGCAAAAGATGTGCTCTATCTCGGTCGCGGCACAAGCTATCCGCTGGCGCTTGAGGGCGCGCTAAAACTTAAAGAGATTTCCTATATTCATGCCGAAGCCTATGCGGCGGGCGAATTAAAACATGGCCCCATCGCTCTGATTGATGAGGATTTGCCCGTGATTGTGATTGCGCCGCATGATGCGCTTTATGAGAAGACGGTTTCGAATATGCAGGAAGTGGCCGCGCGCGGCGGGCGGATCATTCTGATCTCTGATCGCGAAGGATTACATGAAGCGGGTTTGAAACCGCTAGCGGGCATTGAACTCCCAAAAATGAATCCGCGTTTTGCGCCAATCGTCTATTCCGTTCCGGTACAATTGCTCGCTTATCATGCGGCGGTTGCACTGGGTAAAGACGTGGATCAGCCGCGCAATTTGGCTAAATCGGTAACTGTCGAGTGAGCCTCTTCCGTTTCATTGTGAAGCGCGCTAGATTTTTGCCATGAGCACACAATCGCCTATGCCTCATCAACGCGAGTCTGGTCCCTTTGATCAGACTGCAACTCCGCGCGCGACAATTGGCCAGAAATTACGCGGATATTTTCTAACGGGCATCATTGTTGCCGGTCCGCTGGCAGTGACGGTTTATATTACAACTTGGATCATTGGTCTTATCGATTCTTGGTTCAAGCCCCTCATTCCCTCAGGGCTCTTTCCCGAATGGATGGTGCCTTACAATGTCCCGGGCTTAGGTCTTATCATTGCCTTTGTCAGTTTGACGCTGCTCGGATTTTTAACAGCCAATCTTGTCGGGCGCTGGCTCATTGGTTTTGGCGAAACGCTTTTGGGCCGCATGCCTGTCGTACGCGGACTCTATAAGGGCGTGAAGCAGGTCTTTGAGACGATCTTTTCGCAGCAAGGTACGAGTTTTCGTAAAGTCGGTTTGATCGAATATCCCGGAAAAGGGCTTTGGTCTTTGGTTTTTCTTTCAACCGCGCCTGAGGGTGAGATTCAGTCGGCCCTTCCAGGTGCGGATGAATATGTTTCGGTGTTCTTACCCTGCACGCCCAATCCGACCACAGGTTTTTTCGTTTATGTGAAACGCAAAGACGTGATTGATTTAACAATCTCGATTGATGAAGGCGCTAAGCTCATTATGTCGGCAGGGCTCATTCAACCAAGCGCTGCATCAGCGCCTGTAAAAATTTCAAACCCGTCTAACCCGCCCCAACAAGCCTGATCGCTTCATCGCGCTCAAAAAGATAGAGAAGATTGCGAACCGCTTGTCCGCGCGCGCTTTGAAGTTTTGAATCTTTCGCAAGAAGCGCTTTGGCGTCATCACGCGCCATTGAAAGAAGGGCGCTATGTTTTGATGGTACTGCCAATCGAAAACCGGGCATTCCGGATTGGCGTGTCCCTAAGACATCACCTTCGCCGCGCAGTTTCAAATCTTCTTCGGCAATTTCAAATCCATCTTCCGTCTTGCGCATCGTATCAATGCGTGCGCGGCCGATTTCGCCGAGAGGGCCATAAAGCAAAACACAAGATGAGCGCTCAGCGCCACGTCCGACGCGACCACGCAATTGATGAAGCTGCGCGAGACCAAAGCGCTCGGCATGTTCAATAATCATGATTGAGGCTTCGGGGACGTCAACGCCGACTTCGATCACTGTCGTCGCCACAAGAATTTTTGTTTTGCCAGAGGCAAAATCAGCCATCGCACGGTCTTTGTCTGCCCCCTTCATTTTGCCATGAACGAGGCCCACCGCATCACCATAGATCTTGCGCAAAGTGTCAGCGCGCTCTTCAACAGCGGCGAGGTCAAGATCTTCCGATTCATCAACAAGCGGACACACCCAATAGATACGACGTCCTTCCGTTAAGGGACGATTGAGACTTTCGACAATCTCATCAAGTCGTTCTAGTGGCAAAGCCCATGTCAGAACAAGCGTGCGCGGGATCGGTGTTGCGGTCATCACGAGCATATCAACCGCATCCCCTTTATGGGCGAGCGCTAATCTTTGATGCACGCCGAAGCGATGTTGTTCATCAATGACAGCGAGTCCAAGTTTCTTAAATTCGACAGACTCTTGAAAAAGTGCATGAGTACCAATGGCCAGTATGGTTGTTCCGTCAGCAAGCCCCGTTAAAGCCTGCGTGCGTGCGGCACCTTTCTCTCTTCCGGTCAAAAGAACAATCGAGAGGCCAATGGTGTCGGCAAAGGGTTTAAGGCGTTCAAAATGCTGCCGCGCGAGGATTTCAGTCGGTGCCATCAAAGCGGATTGCCAACCGGCTTCTGCGGCCATCACCATCGCTAGAAATGCAACAATGGTTTTTCCCGATCCCACATCACCTTGTAGAAGGCGCAACATCCGTTCGGAAGCGGCGAGGTCTTTCTTTATGTCTTCCAGTGCTGATCGTTGCGCGTCGGTTAAAGAAAAGGGAAGGGCGGCAAGTGCTGCTTTCATAAGCTGCCCGTCGCCCACGCGCGAGGTGCCCGCTTCCTTTTTCATACGCTCCCGCATGAGGAGAAGTGCTAATTGTCCGGCGAAAAGCTCATCATAGGCCAAACGCAGGCGGCTTGAGGCTTCGGGTGCCAATTCATCTTTTGATTTCGGACTATGAAGATTTTTTAATGCCTCGGCAAAGGAAGGCCATTTCTCACGCTTGATCAGAAGCGGATCGATCCATTCTTCTAATGCGGGAATTTTGGGTAATGCCGCTTGTGATGCTTTTTGTAGTACGCGCGGATAGAGACCCGCCGTTAACCCATAAACGGGCTCAAAAGGCGGAAGTCTCGCATAGGCTTCCGCATCAAGCACACGATCCGGATGAACCATTTGTTTCTTATTGTCGAAATTCTCGATTTTTCCCGAAACGAAACGAATACTGCCAATCGGCAACATCGCTTCCACTCTCGCGCGTTGAGCGCTGAAGAAAACAAGCGTTAAATCATCTGTATCATCTTCAGTCAGCACGCGATAAGGCACGCGCGCGCGGCCTGGCGGCGAAGGTTTATGAGCCAGAACCCTCACTTCATAAGTTCCAGATTCGCCAGCGATTCCTTCGCTCAGACTGGCGTTCAAACGGCGATCAATCGCGCTATGCGGAAGATGTAACAGCACATCAATTAAACGCGCTTCTTGGCCTTGCGCGGCAAGCAGTCGATCAAAGAGGGGCGCAAGCTTAGGTCCGATTCCAGGAAGCGAACGGACAGGCGCAAACAACGGATTTAGAATTGTGGACCGCATGATCAGAGAGGCGTTATCGCCACGCGGTTATCGTGAAAAGCGGCTCCACCGAAAGGCGCTGGCGTATCAGCACCTGTTAGACGATTGATGCCTTTACCATCTTTATAAGCCGTGTTTGGCCAAATTGATTCAGCAATGAGCACGCCGCGCACAACGCCATCGAAACAATGCACCTTCAAAGTTGTCTCGCCGCGTTGATTAAAAAGCTTCACATAAGCACCATCAGAGAGGCCATAGGTTTTCGCATCATCTGGATGGATCATTACGCTGGGTTCACCCTCACGTTCACGGGATGTTTTCGTTTCGGTAAATGTTGAGTTGAGATAATTGCGTGCTGGGCTTGTCGCAAGACGGAATGGATAGGTGTCATTCGCCTCTTCAATCACGTTCCAGTGATCAGGAAATTCGGGCATATTGGCCAAAGGCCCCATGGGCTTTCCGCCTGCGAAAGGAACGCGCGACCAATCCGGCTTGAAACGGAATTTTTTATCCGGCCAATGAAACCCATTGATGAAATGCGCATCTTCAAAAGGCGGCTGTGCATCGATATAATTTTCATCTTCCAAATCTTTGAGCGCACCCCATCCCGATTGTTGCAGCGTCCAATCAATGATCTCTCGCTCGCTCATCGTGAAAGCTTGGTGATTTGCGCCAACGCGTTTTGCAATTTCACAAAGCAAGAAATGATTGCTTTTGCATTCACCCGGGGGATCGATCAGTTTTGGACCGAAGCCAATATATTGATGGCCACCGCCTTGATAGATGTCGTCATGTTCCGTGAACATGGTTGCCGGCAAAAGAATATCGGCGTAACGCGCGGTATCCGTCATGAATTGCTCATGCACGACGGTGAAGAGGTCTTCGCGTTCAAATCCCATAACCACTTTATTTTGTTCAGGCGCGACGGAAACGGGATTCGTGCTTTGCACGAGAAGCGCGCGGACGGGACCACCACCGTTAAGCGCGTCGGCTTGATTGGTCAGTACTGCGCCAATGCGAGACTGATCAAGCCAGCGTGATTTGCCGGACATTTTTTCTGAGCCTTCAATCAGGCTTTTGCGCCAATGATAGATCGCACCATTATTGTGAAACGCACCGCCGCCTTCATACTTCCATGCACCGGTCACAGCGGCGATGCAGGAAGCGGCGTGCATATTCACCGCGCCATTGCGTTGGCGTGAGAAGCCATAGCCTAGCCGGAAGAATGTTTTCTTTCGTGTTCCGACGAGCTGGGCAAATTCTTCAATCGTCGCAACAGAAACACCGGTGATGGTTGATGCCCATTCCGGTGTTTTGGATTTTAAGTGTGAAGCGAATTCATGCGGATGATCAGTGTGCTTCTCAAGATATTCCCAATCCGCAAGATTGTCTCGGAAGAGGATATGCATCACCGCGCAAGCGAGTGCGCCATCAGTGCCGGGCTTTAACACAATCGGTAGATCAGCTTGTTCCAGTGTCGGCGTGCGATAGACATCAATCGCAACGATTTTCGCAGCCCGCATTTTGCGCGCTTGAACCGCGTGGGTCATTACATTGACCTGAGTGGAGACCGCATTGGTGCCCCAGATCACAACGCAATCGGATTTCGCCATTTCACGCGGATCGGGACCCATGAGTTTACCCGTCCCCGCGATGAAACCGGGCCATGCGAGATTGATGCAGATCGTTGAATAAAACTGCGAATAATTTTTTGTATTCGTGAGCCGCTTGATGCCGTCGCGCTGAACAAGCCCCATTGTGCCGGCATAGTG
>RFZR01000130.1 GCA_009920595.1 Alphaproteobacteria bacterium
CCAATGATCAGCGCCTTTTTTACCTTGGTAGCAAGCTCAACAACCGTTTCGGCATCTTCAATACGATGCGCTAAAGGTTTCTCACAAAATACATGCGCGCCGGCATTCAAGGCTTTGAGACAATAATCCGCATGTGTTTCGGTATAGGTACAAATCGAAACGGCATCGGGCTTTAGCTTTTCTAAAGCTTCTTCATAATCCGCAAAGAGGGGTATGGATTTAAATTCTGTTTGAAGATCATGACGTGTCTCAGGACGGTTTGTGCATAGACCTACGAGATCAAAGCCCTCGATCGCCTGATAGGCGCGCGCATGGCTTATCCCCATCGTGCCAAGACCAACAACCAAAATGCGAATCTTCTTCATCATCGCCCCCTCTTGTTTTCGATAATCTATAGGGCTGATTTAGAGAAAAATCAAAGCCGACCGGCGCAGTAGAGAATAGCAGGAAATGTCGTGACCCACGCCCATACGAAACGGTTCAAGCCAAAGAACCGAAAAACGAGAAGATGGAAAATAAAGGCCGTCACGCAATAGACTTTGGCGAGTTCAGTATCAAAGAGGACCACAGGAAATGAAATTTCCCACAAAATAAATCCCCATGATGCGAGTTTGGCGACCATCGGATTTTTAAAGAGCGACCGCTGTGTCAGAGGGCCGTATAAGCCACCATCCAAGAAATGAGTGAGTGCACTGCCATGTCTCCAATATTGATTAAAAAGTTTTACGGCACCCGACATAAAATAGGAGGATACAGAATGGATCGTTATATACCAAAAAGCCACGGTCCATGCCGTGTCTCGATCCCCGAATAGGGACGCGCTTGTTCCGATCACCAAACCCGTAACCGTCACAAGCGTCATGAAATCGCTGCCGCCGTTGAAGGCGCCACGCCAACGGATCAACAAGATCACCGTGCTTATAAAGAGAAAAATCGCTGTCAATGAATAAGGTACGATTATGAGACTAAGCGCGGCGCAAAGTCGAAGAATTAAATGGACGAAGTGTGTTTTGTCTTCAAAGATTAATGCAAAGAGACTTTGAATGAGGGGCGAGGTGTGACGAAGATCGCCCTTCTGAATTGACCAGACCCATAGATCTTTAACATCACTCCTTCTTGTTAGACTCATCCCTTCAATGGTCTGGATCACAAGGCTCAAAGTAAGAAGACAGGTGAAGACGGTGATCAAGAGTTCAAGAGACATGATCGACCTCTTTGATGATCGGTGAAACGAGAAGCGTATCCTCAGATCGATCCTCTCCTAGCCCCGGCAAAAGGCGAATTTCGAATTGATATGCCATCATCATTTGATTGGATACAAGCGTTCGCGCAATACGACGGGCCAATCTTTCTGTAAGCGCATAAGACACAAGCGTGGCGGCACTTTCACCCTCTGGCAAAGCTTGAAGATCAAGACATAAATTCTCGACCAAAGTTTGTTCGGTCAAACGCAGATTGTTTTCAGGATTGTAAAAGAGATTTCTTAGTTTGAAGGAGGCCCTCGGGATAAACATATTCCAAGCTGACCAGTGCTCAGAATCCGAAAGCACCCTTACAAAAAGCCGAGGCTGTGGTCCGGGGTTATCAAAGAAGCGCCAGCTTGGAAAAAATCCCCGTAACAAAAATAGCCAGGGATGCGTTACATCTTGACCACGCTTTATGAGAGCCATCACAAGGACGGCAAGGTAGAGCAAAAATAAAAAAGCCGAAACGCCCGCCACAACACTTCACCACAGCAACCCGTAATCCTTCTTTCTTGGATGAAAATGATTAAGGATTTACATAGGATAAAGCACTCTCACTTAGACATGATCATTACGGAGCGTGGGATTGAATCAGAAGGCCGATGACCGTAAAAGAGCCATCAATTATTAGCTTTTCCTCATCCGTCTTTGTAAATTTCACTGCTTATGACCTATTTCCGACGCCTCGTTTCCGTTTTAAAAATCGCGCTGCAAGCGATTGCGATCCTGTTTGTGGTCAGTCTGATCTGGGGGCGCGTCTTGCCTATACCTTCAACTCTGATCATTGGTCACTTATTTACGGGTAACATCCCATCATGGCGTTGGGTCTCGATTGAATCGATCTCGCCGGCACTCTCCAAAGCGGTGATTGCCTCTGAAGACCAACGTTTTTGTACGCATTGGGGTGTCGATTTCATCGAACTTCAGTCGGTGTTGTCTGATCGTGGTGGACCTTCGCGCGGGGCCTCGACAATCTCGATGCAGGTGGCAAAAAATCTTTATCTCTGGCCGGGACGCTCTTACATCCGCAAAGCACTTGAATTGCCGCTCGCTCTTCTCATTGATCTTCTGTGGGGGAAAAAGCGGATGATGGAAATCTATCTCAACATCGCCGAATGGGGCCGCGGCATTTTTGGCGCAGAAGCCGCTGCGCAATTCTATTTCAAAAAGCCTGCTGCAGAACTCACAAATGACGAGGCCGCGCGCTTGGCGGCGAGTCTTCCCAATCCGATCCGTCGGAATCCAACTCGTATTGGCGGCAGCGCCGCGCGGGTTGCTGAAAAATCCGCTGGAATTACCAGCGAAACTGCGTGTTTATCGTGGTGATCCGCGCTCTTCGTGGCGGTCACAACATACAAAATTACATGGCGGCGCTGTAGTTTTCTACTTTACAATGTTTTCAAACTAGAGGCTTTGCGCCCCAAAACTATTTGAAGCCTCGAAATCGCGATGCTAGGTGCGGGGTCGGCAGCGACGCCTTGACCGTCGTGATGCAGAGGATATTGACCATGTATGATTCCGTGAGCTGGACGATGCTCGTCCAATCTGCTTCCATTCTTTTGCGTGAAGGCCTTGAAGTCATTTTGATTTTGAGCGCGCTGATCGCCTATATCATTAAAACCGGCGCACGCCACCACCTCCCAGCCCTTTACTCCGGCGCCGTTATTGGCGTTGTGGCAAGCTTTGGTCTTGCCATGATCATCGAAACATTTCTGGGCGCAGAACAAAGCAAATTATTACTCGAAGGGGTGATGTTGCTGCTTGCCTCCGCGCTGATGATTTATGTCTCAGGGTGGCTCTTTGTGAAGCAAGATCCACGCGCTTGGCAAAGCTATATCCATGCGCAAGCCGATCAAGCCATGAGGTCTCAGCAAAGCGGTCTCGCGATCGGCGTGCTGTCCTTCCTCGCTGTTATTCGCGAAGGCGCGGAGACTGTCATCTTCTATCACGCTTTGACGAATTCCGAAGGCGGCTGGACATCCCCAATCATCGCGGGCTTTGTCATTGCGGCAGTCGTTCTCGCCTTCCTCTTCATTGCGATGCGGATTTTGACTGTGCGCTTGCCGCTCCGGCCTTTGTTCATTGTCACATCAGCCTTCTTATTCGTGATGGCGTTCCGCTTCCTCGGTGCTGGCGTTCACGAATTGCAGGAAGCGCATATCCTGCCTGAAAGCCCGATTGACATGCCCGCGCTTCTTGCAACCATCGGTTTCCAAAAGACGATTGAAGCCCTGCTGCCACAACTTGTTCTCGTGGCTCTGGCAGCGGCAGGTTATGCAGCCTTGCGATTGAGAAAAGCAACGCCGCAGAGCTAAGATCTCGATCGGTCGAGACGAAACTAAGGCCGCTTCCCGGACATGGGAGGCGGCCTTTATCTTTTTCTTGCCAAAAAGCCGAATTAGGCCAAAGCTTAGCTAAGCTAAGACCTTAAAGAGCAAAATAAGCGGCGTTACGGCCGTCATTCTGGTCATACCCACCTTGCCCCAAGACTATATGAAAAATCAGAAGACTTAAGATCATCATGGATAAGCCTTCAAATCGTGCTCAACTGAACGCAGCTGCCTATCGCATTCCCGCGCTTGATGCTGATTTCTTACTGGGCGACTCGACCCGTGGCCTTCGCTTTCAACTTGAATATCTGAAAGCTGAAGATCATTTGCGGCAGTGGGGCGTCGCTTCTACCGTCATTGTCTTTGGCTCCGCACGTGTGAGCGAGTCCCGTGTTTCGCAACTGCACGGGCAGGCCGTGGCTCGGTTACGAGCGCGCCTCGCGGCTTGGCGGGATCGTTGATGTCGATCTGGGCTGCGCTGGGACTGGGTTTTGCGGGCAGCTTGTTCGGCATAGCGCTCGCGCGCCTCTTCGAACACCTACGCCGACCGCGCAAGGATTTTTCCAGCGATATCACCCCCGTCGATCTTGCGCGTGGTGGCGCTAGGGGCGACGAGTTGATGGAGCGCTGCGGCTTAGAGCCCGAAGAAGCCGCACTCGTGCTGCGCCTGCACGGCAACGACGCTCAGCGCAAAGAATTGTTATGATATCGATATGCGAACGATTTTGGTTTTTGCGCGAAGCGGGCTGTTGGCGCTCTGCGCGGTCGCGGTCTCATTGGGGCTCGTGCGGTCTGCGCGGGCGACCGAATTTCCGTTGCCGGAGAACGGTGCCTCGCTGTTCGGTGTGAACGAGCGCATCACGACGAAATACGAAGACACGCTGATCGAAATCGCCCGGCGCTACAGCCTCGGATACGAAGAGTTGCTGCGCGTGAATCCCGGCATCGATCCGTGGTTGCCAGGCGCGGGCACGCAGGTGTTCATCCCCGGACAAAGAATTCTGCCGCCCGGTGCGCCAGAAGGCATCGTGGTCAATCTGCCAGAACACCGGCTCTACTATTTCCCAAAACCCGGTAAGGACGGCGTGCGTCGCGTGCTCACATTTCCGGTCAGCAACGGCAAGATGGACTGGCGTACACCGCTCGCCGTGACCCGCATCAAGAGTAAAACTAAGAATCCGACTTGGTTTCCGCCGGAGTCGGTGCGCAAAGAGCATCGCGAGCGCGGCGATCCGCTGCCCGCTGCCGTGCCGCCCGGCAAAGACAACCCACTTGGTGCGCATGCCATGCGACTCGACATCAAACACGGCGCCTATCTGATTCACGGCACCAATAATCCCGACGCCGTCGGCTTGCCGGTGACGCACGGTTGCTTGCGCTTGTATCCGGAAGATATCGAAACATTATTTGAGGCGACGCCGGTCGGCACGGTCGTGCGTCTCGTCAACGAACCATTGAAATTGGTGAGTGTCGGTGGACAAATTTGGCTAGAGGTGCACCCTCCGGTCGACGATCAAGGTCAAATGACTGACGCGACGCTCGAAGATTTCGAGCGTCGACTCGACATGTTGCTTGGCAAAAATGAAGTCGCGATGGATTGGGACACCGCGATCAAAGCGCTGACCGAACGGACGGGCGTGCCGGTGATGGTCGGCCTCGAACTGATGCCCGAGCAATCACCGTTCGTCGTGGCGCCGCCGGTCGAGC